>JAHIVR010000115.1 GCA_018816625.1 Nanobdellota archaeon
AAATGCATCAATAGAGCAAATAATTTCTGTGGCTAAAACAAAAATGCCAAATCTTTTATGTAATGATCTTAAGGCAGCGGTTAAAACAGTTATAGGAACTTGTGTTAGTTTGGGAATTCTTGTAGAAAACGAACCTGCTTCAGAATTGGGACATCAAATTGCAGGTGGAAAGTTTTCAAAAGAAATAGCCGAAGGAAAAACCGAAACTCCTGTTGAAAAAAAAGCTGCATTAAAAGAATACTTTGAAAAGGTAAAATTAGAACAAGAAAAAGCAATAAAGCAAGAGCAGGCTGCGAAGGAAGCTGTGGCTGAAGCCGCTACAACTCCTGCAGGAGGGGCAGTAGTAAAAGAAGCCGATAAGAAAGAAGAACCAAAACTAGAAGTTAAGAAGAAATAGCTTTATAAAAATTATTTTTCCTTCATGCCAAAATATCTTTTTCTTGAAGAGGGATTTAGTTCATTAATCTCTCTAGCTTTTTTTTCAATTAATTCATAAGGAGCTTCACAATTTCTACTTATCCAAAAGCTTGTTGTAAGTTCTGTGTCCCACACATCTTTATCAGAAAATTCAGGGAAATCTTCTAAAAAGTTTCTATTCAGAGGGGCTCCTGGAAAAGGAGTTAGAATAGCACAATGGAGCTGGGTTACATTAGGACTTTGAACTATCTCTCTTGCAAATCTTTCAGTATTTGCTATAGTTTCCTCTGATTCTCCTGATGCTCCTAAAATTAAACTCCCAGTTATATTAATCCCTCTTCTAACAAGTCTTTCGATGGCTGTATGATTTTCTTTAACTTTGTATCCCTCTCTCATACTTTTTAGCATTCTATCGTCCCCAGAATCAAATCCAATGTAAATATATCTAACATTTAAGTCTCTTAACATATTTGCCATATCTTCTGTTATTTCATTACTCCTTCCATAACATGACATTTCCATATCTTCCAAATCACAAGGTCTAGCTTCCAATAGTGCTCTTACTCTTTCAGGATTTCCAGTTAGGCAATCTCCGTAATCTTTAAACGCTCTAATGTTTAATCTTGTTCTTGCTTCTCTTAAATCCCTCCAAAATCTTCCTGGAGCTTGATAATTGTTAAAGGGGAAGGGGATGTCACAAAAAATACATCCCCTTTTCTCTCTCCAAACACACCCAACATGAGTAAATCCTTCAACATACTGTTCTGACATATCTGGAAATTCTCTTTTATGTTCTTTCCAATATTTACCAAAATCCATTAAAGAAAAATCCATATCTGTAAAACGAGGAGGATTTGTTGGAAGATCCACAGAATTACTTTGAAGGTCTCCCTCTTGTGTTCTCCAAAACAGATTATTAATACCTGAGTAATCTGGATGCATCTTTTGAGATTCAATAAAATATTGTAAAAAAGCTTGTCCACCATCATACATTATCGCAGCATCTATATCTGGTTGGTTTCTTAGAATATTTCCTGCCATAGAGATCTTTTTATCTTTGTATGAAAGAGTTGCAGACGCATGAGGTCCTCCAACAATCACTTTTCTTGTTCCAGATCTTTTTGCATAATTTGCCAATTTAACACAATTTTGATAATTATTTGTGTTTGCACTTAGCCCAAGTATTTCAGAGCCCCTTACTTTTTCTTCTAATTCACTTTCTGTATATAATTCTCCATCAAGTATCTCTACTTCTAAACTTGGTAGAGTATCCTTTAGAAGAGATCCTACTAACAAAATTCCCATAGGGTAGTATATTGATTTTGTGGCGCTTTTCCCATGATAGTTTGAGGGGCATACCAGTAAAACTTTCATTTTTCCATCAATTTCTTGGCAGTAGAAAGATATTTAAAGGATTGCTGTAAATTATTTACAACACAAATGATAAAGAATTTGATCCAATTTGGTTTGTCTGAAAAAGAAGCAAAAGTTTATATTGCATGCTTAGAATTGGGAGAATCTCTTGCTAGTGAAATTTCTTTGAAAAGTGATCTCCCGAGAACTTTAATTTACGATATTTTGGAAAGATTAATTGATTTTGGGCTTGCATCTTATTCGGTTAAGAATAACAAGAAATATTTCACTGCTTCAAATCCTAGAGAAATTCTAAGAATACTCAAAGAAAAGGGAGAGGCGATTAAAGAAGTTCTTCCAGGATTAGAACAATTACAGAAAATTAAGGGAATAAAAAGACCAAGAGTGGAGGTCTATGAAGGAATCGAAGGAATGAAGACCGTGATGAATAATATTTTACGATCTGAAGTAAAAGAATTTTATGCTTATGGAAGTTCGAGGTCTTCTTTTGAAATTATTCCGGCTTTTATTGAAGATTGGCATAAGAGAAGAATAAAACTAAAGATTATAATGAATATTATTTATAATAATACTCCAGAATCAAGAAATAAGATAAAAAATATCAAATCTTTGAAATACTCAAATTATAAACTGATGCCTATTAAGCTAGAGTCACCCACTGCAACATTAATTTATAGTAATAAAGTAGTATTACAATCTTGGGCAAAAAAACCTTTTGCTGTTCTTATAGAAGACGAGCAAATGGCGGAAAATCAAAAAAAATACTTTGAAGAGTTATGGAAGCTAGCTAAAAAATGATATTCAAAAGCTTTATTAAGGATATTCGAGAAGTAAATTTACAGGGGATGTGGGGAAGCTTGGTATCCTTTCAGGTTTGGGACCTGACGTCCTGGGTTCGAATCCCAGCATCCCCACTTTCTAAATGAATAAAAGCGATGTTTTAGTTAAGCTCCATGCCTATATTGCTTCTGATGGGATTATAAATACTTGGAAGTCTAAAGATATGCATGGAAAGAAGTTAAGAATTAGACCTAGATTTAGAGTAAGATTTTATAATAATGAAAAAACTTTAATTAAAGATTTTATTAGTTCTGTTAAGAAAATTTACTCTAGTACAAAATATGCAAAAAAGTATATTAAATATTCAGAAAAAAGATTTGAAGTAGAGGTAAGAGGGCAGATAATAGCTAAATCTATTTTTTTCTTAGGAGAAATTTCTACAAAAAATTGGGAACTGCCTAAGAATCTTAAAAAGAATCAGGAAATTATCTGGATAAGAGCTTTTGCTGATTGTGATGGTACAGTAGGTCATTATGGCCATCATAGGTATATTGCTATAGACTCTATTAATTTTAAGGGTCTAAAACAGCTATCAAAGGTTTTAGAAGAACTCGGAATTTCTAATAGAATACTAAAAGTTAAATATAAAGGAAATACCTCTTATAGGCTAAAAATATCTCAAAAAGAGAATCTAGCTAAATACCTTAAACTAATCGGGTTTAATCACCCTAAAAAACAAAGAAAGCTTGTTAAAGCTATAAATTCCTATAAACAGAACCTTTAAAAACTAAATTCTTGATTTAATAGAGTGTTAAAATGTCTAATAAATTAAAAAAAACAAAATCAGCTGGAAGATTCGGAGCAAGATACGGAAAGAGACCGAGAACAAGGCTTGTTAAGGTAGAAGAAAAACAAAGACAGAAACAAAAATGCCCTTTCTGTGAGAAGCTTGGAGTTAAAAGACTTTCAAAAGGAATCTGGAGCTGTCCAAAATGCAAGAAAAAATTTGCATCAAATACATATTATTTAGATTAAAATGGAAATTGATAAAAAAATTAACAATGAAGAATTACTAGTTAATTATCCTGTCACTGATGGAGAAATATTTACTCATCTTTTCAGTGGAGCAAAGCCTACAAAAAGACCCATTAAAATGACAAGATTAGGATTAAAAGCGCATAAATGGATAACAGGAATTTTTTTAGCAGTTCATAAAGATCGTAAATCTTGTGGTAAATGCCACTATAC
>JAHIVR010000116.1 GCA_018816625.1 Nanobdellota archaeon
TCCTTTAAAATAATCAATTTTGATAAGATAAGCCCAATCTCTGAACTGAGAGCTTGTAATATAGATGGATTATATAGATTTAAGGGGATGGTAACTAAAGCAACAAAGGTCGTAGCCTATGTCGAAGAGAGTAGTTGGATATGTAATCGGTGTGGTTCATCAATTAAAACAGAAAAAGACAAAAAACCAACAGGTTGTTCATGTGGGAATAGAAAAAGTTTTTCCCTTAAATCAACTCTCTTGAGAGATTTACAAGAAGCAGAAATAGAGGAGATACAGGATGAGTTAGAGGGGCGTCAACCACAAAAGATAAGATTGAGGTTATTTGATGAATTAACCGATAAGAAATTTTCAGGCATTATCCAACCAGGAAACAAGATTTCAGTTCTTGGAATAGCAGAAAAAAATGAAGTAAGAAAAAAAGACCAGGAGGAAACTATATTTGAATATAGATTGTTAGCAATAAATTTTGAGTCGTTGGATGAACAATTCAAAGAAGATTCATTAGACGATGAAGATATGAGGCAAATAATAGAGATTTCTCAAGATAGCCCCTTAAAAAAATTATCAGAATCACTAGCCCCTCAGATATATGGGCATGACGAAATAAAGACAGCATTAGTTCTACAGATGGTTGGAGGGGTCAAGAAAAAGAAATCTGGAGGATATTCAAGAGACAAAGTACATATTCTACTATGTGGAGACCCTGGTTTATCAAAATCTATACTTGCTCGTAATGTGAATTTAAGAATGCCAAAGAGTTATTATATATCCGGAGACGAAACTTCAAAGGCTGGACTCGTTGCAATTGTTGACAGAGACCCCTTATTGAATACATGGGCTTTAAAAGCAGGAGCATTGAGCAAGGCAAATGATTCATTGCTCATCATAGATGAAATAGATAAATTTGGAGAGACAGATAGAGAATCATTACATACCCCAATGGAAAGTGGAATTGTCATTATAAATAAGGCAGATATACACACACAACTTAAGGCAGATTGTTCAATTTTAGCAATATCTAACCCTAAAGAAGGATTATTTGATTTTAGTAGTGGGAAAACAATAACCCAGCAAATTAATCTTCCACCCCCACTCATGTCTCGTTTTGATTTGATATTTGTTATGACTGATAAAATTGACAAAGAGATGGATTATTCAATAGCTAGAAAGATATACTCTGATGAAGAAAAAGGGAGTATTCCTGTTGATTTATTCAGGAAATATATTGTTTATGCTAAAGGTAGGAAGCCAATTCTAAAAAAGGAAGAAATGGATACATTGTCTTTTTTTTATCATGAAATAAGGAAAAAATCAATCTCTCAAAACCACAAATTAAGAGGAATGCCTATAACCCCTAGACATTTTGAAGGGCTGATAAGGTTATCTGAAGCAAGTGCTAAACTAAGGTTGAGTGAATTAGTGGAGAGTTTAGATATAGAGATTGCCAAGGAAATATTTTACAATTCATTGGTAAAATTAGGGATGGATGAGGGAACAGGTCTTTTGGATATGGCTAGAGTTGGGATGGGTAAATCATTAAACAAAAAACAAAGAGCAAGAATGATTTTAGAGATATTAATGAAAGAACTTGAAGAATATGAAACCGATTATGTTTACTTCCATAAACTAAAGGAAGAGTGTATAAAAAAGGGAATACCCCTATATGAATATGACGAATTAATATTTGAGTTGAATAAGGAAGGAGAGATTATTAAAGATACTCATGGTTGGAGAATCCCCGAAAGGAAAGATTTATAAACCCATAAACCTTTATGTTAATATGAAAAGGATACACATAATTTTAGATGATAAAGTTGAGAAAAAAATGAGAGAGATAAAGGTTAGAAAAAAAGGAGATATTTCAACATATATCGGAAATTTAATTAAAAAAGATTTGAAGATAAAATGATATTATTCAGAGGAACATCAAAAAAGAAATGTGAATCATATAAAAAGAAAGGAATTCCTATCGGGGAAAATTTTACAAACCGATTAAAAGAAGCAAAGAGATTTGGAAATTGTGTTATCTCTATAGATATTAATAATAAAAACTTAATCCCATCAACCAAGGAAAATGAAGCACACAAATTAGTAAAGATAAATATAAGATATTATAAGAATAAAAAAGCAATAAAAAAGTTTAAAATAAAATGAGTTCAGGAAACTTGTCAAACATCTCTTTTGAAATGGGTTTTGAAGAAAAAGAAGAAAGTGAATCATTAGAAATTGAAAGAAGGGAATTAAATAGGTTTCGTGAGGATTTTGATTTAAAGTAAACACTAATATTCCAACCAACGAGCAAAGGAGGGCTAACGCCCTACTGCAATCGGTTCTCACGAACAGACTGGAGGAGTAGGTTGGAGACAGGTTTAACACCTCTGTATTTAATATCTCCTTTGCTCACTTAGAAAATGCAAACAAAAGAATATCATAAAGAATGGAGAAAGAAAAATCCTGAAAAATCAAGAAAAATTAAAAGAAAATATGAGGAAAAAAGAAAATTGAGACGAAAACAATTAAAAAAAGAAAAAGAGGATAATAAATATTTTTAATATGAAAAATCATAGTCCTTCGGGACAGAAAAAA
>JAHIVR010000117.1 GCA_018816625.1 Nanobdellota archaeon
GAAGAAAAAGCATTTGGATTTATTGCCTGGAAATGGTTGCTTTTAGCTGGTGTAGGATATTCTGCTTGGGTATTTAATAAACTTATACATATATAAAAATGGAAGAGATATTGGGAAAAGTAATTCCTATATTGGACACAATTAGGGAATGGATAATGAAAGGAGCAGTATTATTGGCAAATTCATTTGATGTGAATGTAGATAATGTTTACCTTGTATTAATATTAATAATCTCTATATGGTTAGGAAGAAAGATTTTAACTTTCTTTTATTCAAACTTAGAGGGAAGAATGGTCTATTGGTTAATAATATCAGGAGCAATTTTTTATATTCTAAAGTTTTTAGGAATTTAGAAAATTAAACATCAGGAGAAAAAAGATGGCTAAAAGAAAAAAAAGAAAAGCAAAAAAGAAGAAATAAACTTTTTTTAATTTAAATTCTTCTTTTTTTTCATTTTAAAAATGGAATTAAAAAGAAATCAAACAATTATAATATTGGGAATTTTAGTAATAGGTGTGCTCTTAATTGGTCCTAAATTAGGATTATTTGTTGGAGTTCCTTGGGATGAATGGGATGAAAGTCATTGGGTTCAGATAGGAGATACTTTTGTTTTAACCACTGATAAGAATAAATATACTCGAGATTGGTATGCTTGGGAAATAAGAAATACACTTAGTGAAGTTACTGCTTTTGAAAGCCAAGGAAAATATTTAGAACCAGAATGTAAAATAAATACTCCTTATGGAACTTTTTATGGGCAGACAAGCTATAGAAATTACCCAGAACAAGGAATAATTAATGATAAAACAGGAACAAGGTGTGAAGCCCCTTTAGCTTACCAAAGACTTGATGCTTATGTGGCTCCAAAAGTTACTTGGTATTTTTCAGTGCCACAATCCTGTAATACAGATGCAGACACAAATTGCGACGGAATTGTTTCAAGGGACGAGTTAGGAAATTTTATAACTAAATGGATAAGTGGAGCAGTTACAAGGGATAAACTTGGAGAGGCAATAGTTGCTTGGATGGGTTAAAATGTTTAAATATAAATTTCAGGAGGTAAAATAATGAAGAAAATATACTTAGGAATTTTGATTGCTTTTTTGTTAATAGCATCAGTATCGGCATATACTGTAACTAGAAGTGTGCCTTCATCAGCAAGTCCTTCCTCAACTTTTCAAGTTACTTATCAAGTTAGTGGAGCAAGCGGAGTCTGGGGAGTTTCAGTGGTGGATAATGCTGCAGGAGGATGTCTTTTCCCAGGAGGAGTGAGTCAGCTTAAAACAGTGATGCTTTCAACAGATGGAAATTCAAAAACTATTTCAGTTACAACGCCAGCAAGTGGAAGTTGTACTTTTACAGGAGATTCAAAATTTGGGACAGATGCCATAGTTAATTTTCCAATAGGAACAGTAACTATAGGTGGTTCTTGTACTCCAAATTGTGCTTGTGCTTCATCTACTTGTGTAGGTCAGACTTGTTCTAATGGATGTAGTGGAACTTGCCCAGGAACAAAAGATTGTGGAAGCATAATTTGTGGTAATGGTGTTTGCGAATCTGGAGAGACAACTTCAAATTGTTCAGAAGATTGTTCAGAAATTCCCTCTCTTAGTTGGAATAAAGTCTTATTTAAGATTGGGGGGTTTGAAGTAACTATCTTGGTGGTTTTATTGATATTTGCTGGATTGATGGCATTTTCACTAATTAAAAAATAAAATGGCAAACAAACGAGGAAAGACTTTTTTAGTTTTAGGAATCTTAGCAATAGCTGTAATTGTTTTACATTCTGCAGGACTTTTTGTTATCACTGGAAGTGAGACAATGAGTAGAACAGCACCAGGAAATGTAAATCCCTCTTCTACATTCCAAGTGGTTTATACAGCAATTGGAACAAGTGGAAGCTGGGGAGCTAGTATAGTTGATGTGATTGTTTCTGGAGGATGCACTTTTCCAGATGGTTCAAATCAGTTAAAGACAGTAATGTTGAGTGCTGATGGAAATACTAAATCAGTAACAGTTCAAGCTCCAAGTTCAGGAGTTTGTGTATTTGAAGGAGATTATAAATTTGGTACATTTGCTGAAGTGGATTTTCCAAGCAAGACAGTTACAATTTGTTCACCAACATGCACAAGACCTGCAGATTTATGCCAAGCTACAAGTTCAGATGGTTGTGGAGGAACTTGTGAATGGAGTGTAAGTAAGAATACAGAAGCAGACACAGATTGCAATAATCTTGTTAGTAGGGAAGAACTTGGATTATTTATAACTAAATGGATAAATGGTCAAGTAACTAGAGATTCCTTAGGCGCGGCAATTCAAGCTTGGGTAAGCTAAAATGGCAATGAAAAGAAGTCAAGCATTTTTATTAGTAGGAGCAATAATTATAGTGATAGCTTTGTTTGGAGGGAAAATTGGTTTGTTTTCTGTTCTTTCAGAAGGATATAATATGTATGGAACCTGCGAATTTGCAACTAATATAGACCCTCTTGATGGAAATGCTCAAACTTATGAAGATAATGAAGCATGGATAACTATAGATGTAAATGATGATGGAATTATGGAAAAATTTGGGTGGTATGATGAATTAATGAGTTCCTCATCCCCTGCACAATGGTGTGGATATGCTCAAGATAGTGATACTGGAAATTATAATTTAATGGTTGAAGATTTTAATTCTCATACTTGCACTAACGGAGATGAAGATGATATTTATTATACTTATGTTACAGAAACCTACCAATTCATTTATGTTTGTGATTGTACAGGGATGATAGCTGAAAGATTTAGGATTAATTATGGGGCATCAGAAGATGCAATTATTCCTGATGAATGTGTTTCTCAATGTGTGGGGGCAGATACAAATTGTGATGGAATTATTTCAAGAGATGAATTGGGCTCATTTATTACTAAATGGATTAATAATCAAGTAACTAGAGATGAATTAGGGGAGGCAATTGTATTATGGGTTGGTTAAATGGAAATAAAAAAAAAATGGAAAAATGGAAGAATTTTGCAACCTTTTCATTAGCTTTGGCTCTCTTTTTTGTATTAGAATATTTTCACGAATGGGCAAATAATTTTACAATTAACTTACATTTTTGTAGCCACACTTACTGCATGATTTTTTCTGTAATCTTCTTTGGGTTTACTTTCTTTGCTTGGCAAAAGAAAAAATCTTATCTTAATATGGCTTTAGTAGTATTAGTGGTGGGGATAGTTTTAATGAACATGACTTATTGTGTTAATGGAGATATATTTTTTACAGACCAATTTTCAATATTAAAAACAAATGAATCTATTTTAGTTCCAATTCCTCCTTGTATGGAAACAGATGATGGGAAAGATTTTATCACTTTTGGTTCAATTAGGAGTGGAGCAGATGTAGATGATTTATGTATGGGGACTGATAAATTAAGAGA
>JAHIVR010000118.1 GCA_018816625.1 Nanobdellota archaeon
AACAATTTTTCTTAAAAAAGAGTGTTTTTTCAGTAACTTATTTAGTTTATAATTTTCAGTAATAAAAATATAGGACTTTGCTTCAGGAGTCTTTTTTAAAAAATAAACATTATTCTTGCCTTCTTTAGAATAATCAACAACATTCTCATCATATAACTCTTTAAGTCTTCTTAAAACAAGCATATGGTTAGTCTTAAGTTTTTGAGCAAGAGCTCTTATATGCCAATTCTTCTTTAATAAAACGTCTATAATTTCAAGTTTGTAATCTTTTTGTTCCATGTGTAACATTTATGTTACATGGTATTTAAATGTTTTGGTTAATTAATATTTTTAAACAAAAACAAACCCTTTCTAGAACAAATCCCTGACAAAATCACCAACAATAGAAATAATATTCTTTCTCTGTTTTACTGGAATAACTTTAGGAGTTTCCAACTCTATTCCACTAGCTTCTAAATCTTCTTCAAATTTTTCAAAAATTAATTTGCAACCTTTTTCAGAAACAATTATGGGTATTGAGTCAAATGAAGTTATACTCTCTTGCAAAATATCTGTTTGTGCCCCAGTCATACCCAAAACTAAATTTTTTATTTCATTATAATCAACAGCTCCTATATCTTTAATTTTCTGCAATGCTTCTGAAGATTCAATCAAAATTAACTCGCCACAATTTTCTTCAAATCTAAAAGTATATGGTTTAAAAAAAGGATAAATTATGTTTAATCTGCTATTATCTATATAAATTATTTTTTTATTTTCACTGGTTTCTTTAAATATCGGAGATAATTTCATTGCAGTTTGAGGAGCTTGCTCTTGAATTTGACCATAACTTACCAAAGGGTCTCCAATTATCTGCCATTGTGATAAGGCATTTGCATTTATAGTTTCCTCTGAAAAATCATTAAAATAAACTGAAGCATCTTGCAAACCCAATCTAATAACATCTCCAATCCTATACCCTTGTGCAAAATAAGGCATATACCATGATATTCCTCCAGAGCCTGTTGCCCATACATCCACTGTTCCGTAAACATTTGTTGCTAGTGAACGAAGGGCAGAATCTAAATTAGCAGAACCATAAGGGTAATATTCAATTGTTGCACACGCATCTAAATACCACAATGCTGGTTTATATGGTCTTTTATCAAGAATTGCCTCCCCTTTAATACTAGGATTAGTGGCACTAACAGCGAGTGGATTACCATGACCCTCATATAAAATAAATTCTCTATCTTTTGATAAAGTCAAAACGTCATCTCTTAGAGGATTATTTGGTCCATAATTTATATCATCAGGATCTCCGATAGCATACACATTACTCTCTCCATACATTATATTCAAAGCATTAATTATCTCTAAAGGAATTTCTCCCCTAAAACCAGTTCCATCTATTCTCCAATCTGATGAATAAACAGCTTTCTTACTTTTTTCTAAAAACCCCTTTTCATTTAAATAGCCCATATTCAAAACAATAGAGGCACTTGTTAAGTCATATCCAAGTATTCTTCCAACACTCATATCAGGAGCAAAATGCTTGTCTTCATCTCCTATGTCAGTTGAACTCCAATAACTATTTCTATCAGCATACATTATATCTGAACTGAGCCTATATGGATAAGGTTCTCCACTCCTATTAATAATATAAGTTGGCATCTCATAATTATAAGGAATTTCAAACCAGTCTGCAACAACCACCATATAAGAATACTCCTGGTTGTTATTATAAGGTTTTATTAAATTCAATTGTTCATTTATATCATCATCAAAACTAAATGCATCATCTTCTGCTCCTGTAACAGAAATTAAAGCTGTATCTCTATATATTGAATATAAAACACCCAACCTAGAATAATCAGAAGGAATTTTTGGAATCACAGTAACAATTTTATCACCTGAATCAGTTTGGGCTAATTTAATTTCTGCCTGGGAAAGTGTGGGTATTTGTTCTATGCTAGAAGAATAAGAACTAAGCTGGTTTAAAATATTAACATTATTTCCAAAATAAACTATCTTCTGTGAAGGAATATAGGTTAAATAAATTCCAATATCAGCTAATAAATCTAAAAACAAACCATTGTTTTTCCCAGCCCATGTTGCAGCATAAGGCTTTAATTCTTCATTATCAGAAAAAGAGATAAAATCAAAATTTTCAATAACTAAATCCCCTACAAAAGTTTTTTCAAAAGAAATTTCATTAGTGTTTAACTCATTTTCTAAATCACTAAAATCATTATCACCGAGATAAATTAATTTTAAAGAAAAATCTAAATTAAATGAATTCAAAAAATTAATTATTTCATATTCTTTTCCTAAAGTATAAACTATTAAAGGATTATTCCTTCCTTCTTTCCTAATAAAAGAAGAAGCTCTTAATAATGTGTCAGTATCCTTTACAATATAAATATCATAAGAATTAGGGCTTTCATTAACACAAGGATTTTCACAGAACATATCATTAGTTAAATGTACTCTATTAACATAATACACAGCATCTACTGGATTACGAGCACCATCACAATTAACATCACCTGCTTTTAATGGGCAGTTTGGATAATCAACAATCATATTGTTGCTAAGATATGCATAATTAACCATAAACACAACATCAACCGGATTTATTGCACCATCTCCATTTAAATCTCCCCATTTACCGCAGTCGCAAGATGAACTAACACAAACTCCATCCACACAACCATTAGGACAAGTGTAGTTTATATAATCAGCATACCCCTCTTCTTTATCTAAACAAAAAGCCTCATGAAGCAAATTTGAATCCTCACAATAATCCCAAAGATCTCCTGCTATTCCTTTAACATAATAATTTATTCCTCCATCAGAATCAGTGCATGTTTGAGTTTCTTCAACAATTTTATCTCCAAAGTCTTCTAAATCTCCCCTAACTTGTGGATAATCATTTAAAAGTTCATCTAAAGTTTGATATTCACCTTTTCTTCCAATTCCCTCCACTTCTTCTCCACCCCCACCAACCCCAAATAAATCAGCAACAAAACCAACTACTTTTTCAAGTATTGTCTCTTTTTCTGGCTCTTTAACAGGTTCTTCAACAACCCCCTCATCTTTTTTAACTTCTCCTTCCCCAATCTTCTCAATAGGTTTTACTTTTTTAATCTCCCCCTTATCAACAGGAATTATTTCTTCTTCCAACACCACACCACTATTTTCTAAATCTCCTCTAACTTGAGGGTAATCATTAACAAGTTCATCTAAACTTGAAGGGGCATTGATTTGTGGAGGAGAACTAGGTGGTGAACTCCCACCACACACACCACAAGGACATTCTATTCCAAGTGACTCAAAACTATTTCCCATATACACTTTATTAACCATGAAAACTACATCAACTGGATTAACATTACCATCTCCGTTGATATCAGCAGCTTCTTCTGCAAACCCTTCTAATTCATTAAGTAAATAAACTTTATTAACAATAAAAACAACATCAACTGGGTTAACATTGCCGTCGTTGTTTATGTC
>JAHIVR010000119.1 GCA_018816625.1 Nanobdellota archaeon
CGTTAGCATAGTTAATGCTTCTTGAAATTTTTCATCATAATACATTCCGTATCCGAAACTTATAGGTATCCACATTAGTAAATGATACCATTGTGGTAATTCTCTATAACCTGTAACTCCTATTACTGCCATAATTATTCCTATTATTTTCCAAGTCTTATGTCCTACAATCATTTTTTATCACCTTTGTTTTATATTAATTCTAATAGTAATTGTTTCTCAGTAATTTCTTTAAATCGTTCTATGAACTTTGATTGTTTGTCTTTATCTATTTCAATGTCGATTGTTGTTCCTATGTTGTTTCCTCTGAATTCTTTCAGTAATTTTAATTGGAAATTCTGTTTGTCTTTGACTATTATTTTCAAGTAGACTTTATCTTTGTTGTCTTTGGAAGTGTATTGGTAGATTGTGTTTATCTTTAGAGTTTTTTGTTTCATTCCGTTCTTCCTTTCAAAATGTTGATTAGTTCAATGTCTTCGGGTGTGAAATCTCTCTCATAGATTTCTCTTATTTCAAGACTTTCTATCCTGTTGGTTTGTTGAGTGCTTGCCGTCTTTGTTCCTTTCATATTTTACCACCTCGTATGGTTATTAGAAATTCTTTTAATGCTTTCTTGAAACATTCAGGGCATAGATACAGACTTCTTATTCCGTCTATGTGTATGTGGTGTCCTGTTGTGGTGTTGTAATGTCCACAATCGTAATCATTGCTTGTGCTACCCATTATTACCACCTCGTATGGTTTAAAAATTTATGAGAATAATAGTGGCTTTTTGGATTAGGTAAGCCACAAACCTGTATCAGTTCTCTGGTTTTGAAAAAGAGCTTAATTATTTATCACCTTTTATTCCTGAAAGTTGTGAAAGTATTCCCAGAAGAAAAATGTTGGTTTTTCTAAGTTGTATTGTGGGTGTTCCATTCTCTTTGTTTGTAGAGTGCTTACTATCTTTTGTTCTGTCATTTTACCACCTCTGGCATTATTAATAGAATAGTTTAGCAATTGTTCTTCCTAAAAAATTATCCCTTATCATAGTTGGACTGCCGTTTTTTCGTAGAATTTTCACTCTCGTATCTTTCTTCCAAATATACCACTTATAGCCTTTCATCATATTTACCACCTCGTATGGTTGTTAGAAATATTAACGGGTAGAAGGATTTTAACCTCCGTCCTTTCAGCGTAAATGTCGCATATTATAACTTTTAACTCTATAGCGTTAATAGTTATCCAGTTCTGCTATACAATACTGAATGCTCTAAACGGACTGAGCTATACCCGTATGCTTGCTTTCTTTGTAGAATGATTAGTGATTAGGAAAAAAATGGTAGGGGTATTTCTACCCCCAAATTATTTGTTTGAAACAATCTTATGCTTTTACAAACATAGCAAACTGATACTTTTTGCCTGTGCTTGTTGCTGTTGCTTCAACTAACACACCATTTCCAGCACAAACTTTTTGTTCGCCGTCTTTGGTGTATTTCTCGCCTGCTTGGAAAGCTTTGACAATAGAGTATTCTTTGCCTTTCTTATCTGCTAAGGCTTGAACTCTTGCTTGTCCCAAAGTTAGAATTCTTTGAACATTCATTGCTTTGGTTCCTGCTTTCTTCGTTGCTTGGTTCTTAAGTGTTGGTTTTATAACTATTTTAGTCATACCAATCACCTCCTTCCATATCTTATGGATTATGGAATGTGAATTCTTGAAAGAATAGGAATATAAAAAAGAATATTGTAGAGAGATAAAAACAACGGCAGAATTCTTAACTGCTACTTAATTTTTGTTTCTTGTTTTATATCGTTCAAAAATCCCTCTACAATATAAAAATATATGTCTAAAAGAATTTATTAGATTATAGTTAAGCTATAACATAAGATAAACCACAAAAATTTTATAGCTCACTCTTACCTACAAAACCTGTTCGAATGTCGAAGAAAATAGGCATACTTCCTTCTATCGTTCGGTTTCATTAATCCTTTAATAAATTCGATTAATACAACTTTTTTCCTAAAGAAAATATAAACTTTAAGCCTTTTCGTTTAAGGTTGTGCTTTAAACCTTATCATTTCAATAAAACAACCTAAAAGTTTAATTTATGGTTATTAACTTTTAAGTTTAAATCCTATTACGGATAAATTCTATTTACTTTTAAAGTTAAACAAAACAGAAAACATATTTAATAAATTGAAAGACAAAGAAGTTATAAAAATTAAAGAAGAGTTAGAAAAATTAGAAATAATTAAAATAAAATCTAAGGATATAAATAAAATAATTGATATTTTGCCAGAAGATGCATTTGATTTAAATAAAATTTTAGTGGATGTAAGTTTAAATGAAGATGAAACTAATAAAATCCTCGAGGTTATTAAAAAATATAGATAAA
>JAHIVR010000213.1 GCA_018816625.1 Nanobdellota archaeon
CGCCGAAAGACCCGGTAAAGCGGCTGCTTTATGCTATCCGCCGCCGCCGGGAGCGGAAGACGTATCTAACATACCAGAAGCCGCAGATACCGAACGTCGATGCGACGGTGACTGAGCCTTACACACCGGACACCGGTGATTACGTTGAGTCGATAGCTAAATCAGGCGAGACCGGGCTTACCGGTGATGTGACGCTCACCGGCACTGGTACGACTACGCTGACCCAGGTTGGCCAGAATATTGCGATTAATTCGACGGGCGGCGGTACACCGGCGACAACTGTTGAAGATGAACGAAACTGGGGGATAACACCGGTAGTTGGCACGTCCACGAATTACGCCCGGCAAGACCATACCCACGGGTCGCCTGCCGACCCAGGCGGTGTTTCCGCTCATGCGATACTCGACGGTTCGGTGCATACCGACAGCGTAGCTGATGGCGTTACACGGGGGAGCCTGATATATGGGAACGCCACACCGAAATGGGATGAACTGGTTATCGGTAGCACCGGCTATATTCTGAAATCAGATGGAACCGATGCAGCTTGGGCCGCGCCTAACAGCGCGGTTCCGAAGACTGACTTATACACGTATATAAACGTCAAGGCGGCTGTAACTGATTATATACTAATAAATCGGCTTTATCAGAATGAAACTGTAACGACTTTCGACGGACAACCTGATATTCCACGCTCCGCATCGGTAACGATAATCCCGACACTTGGCTCCACACCAACCGGGACTATAAATATCGCAGGGAAAAGCGCGGATAATGCCAGCATCAATGAAGATGTAACGATAAACACAGCAGTGCCTACGACCTATGAAACAAATCGGGCATTTGCGGTAATAACCCAGGTGCAGGTTACAGTAAGTGGGGGCACTGCATTCTATAGCGTCGGGATGCATGACCGGATTGGCGTTTCCAATTATCCCTTAAATGCCACTACGGATGTTTTCAAGATTAACCTTAACGCACTCCATAAAGACCCGACAGGATATACAATATCGGCTACTTATGGAACTATTGATTTCGACGATGTAGCTGCGCTTATTGATGGTGATGATATTGAAATATGGGTGAGACCATATACATAATGACACAACAACTAATAAATCTACCTCCCGGATATGACTTGCGCTCAGGTTACTCAGTGGGCGGGAATGGGAACTGTCGCCACAGCTATCCACCTGAGTCGATGCAGGTCGTCGATGGTGATGTCCAATATGAATGTGAACTTTGCGGGATGTGGCGGCGATATAAACCATACGTTACAAATGATGTTTTTGGTTCTGGCTTGTTTCTCCTCCACGAGAAATCGGTATGCGTGATTGGCAGTGGGCCGAACGGAGTCGGCCACGCGTCACGCATACCCGCCAGAGCCTATCGAATCGCCGTCAACAAGGCCGTGATGATACCGGGCATCCGGGCGGATGCGTGGATGGCCATGGATATAACGCTCCCTGATAATGATTGGTGGGAGCCGTGCTATGAGCGGTTCGGCACTGGCGAGGATCGCCCGGTGACAATATTCGGCGACCTGCTGGCGGGTTCGTGGCCTGCTGATTTTGTGTTTAAGTCGGGACGGGCGATGAACCATGACAACTTCATCCCGGAGCCGAACGAGTTGAGGGTAGGCGCGACGGTGTCGGCTCAGGCGGTTATGCTTGCATATCATCTGGGGGTGAAGAAGATATATCTATTCGGCGTAGATATGAGCGGCGCGGCTTATTGGGACGGGACACCGGCGAAAGCGCACCTGGATGGGGAATGGCGGTGTATTAACCGGTTTAACGGTATGATGGGATGGATGCGGAAGCAGGGCGTTACTATCGAATCACTAACCACGACGGAGCTAGACGCATAATGGCACTAACATTAGAAGACAGAGAAGCAATCGAATTAGCTATTATAACTACACTCAACACACGACTAGAGAGGTTCGGTAACCGATTAGCTGAATGTGAGAAAAGCGCAGAGGGGGCGCACACTCGCATAAGCGTTCTCATTGCGTATCTTGCCGGGGCGGGTGTTCTATCCGGCGTAGGATATGGTATATTTAGAATATTAGGAGGCTAAATATGAATGAAACAAAAACAGAGTCGTGGGGGATTTACATCGTTGTCGGTGTTAGCGGCATCCTCGTTGCTATCGCGTTGGTTATCGACAGCTTGACGTATGACCAGAAGATGCAGGTTATACAGTGGTGGAGCGTGTTCGCCGGTAGCTTGCTCGGTGTGAACGTCATCGGACGGACGGCGTTGAAGGCAAGCGGCAAGTACAACGACATCAACCGCTCGCCTGCGCTCATCCGGCTCGCCAACTACGAGGCGGACAACAAGATAGACGAGGCCTTGTATAACGAGAAGCTCAAGAAG
>JAHIVR010000120.1 GCA_018816625.1 Nanobdellota archaeon
CTTATCTACCCTTATTTCACATATAGGACAAAGATGTTGCTTCTTTAGATTGTTATATCTTTGTTTCTGGTATGATGCCTCTGGATTATCTGCAAGAAACCTTGCCTTGTCATACGCTTCCTTAACTCCTATTATCCTTTCAATCATTTTGTAATCACCTTATGTTTTTTCTTTATGTATATTTTATCATAATAATTAAAATTATAACCATAGCTATAACAGATAATGAAAATGGATTAAATAATAATACAGCAAGTGTAGTTAAAAAATCAAAAAAATTGGTTTTCTGCTGTTTCATCTTATTTCACCTTGTGTTTAAAATAATAATTGTGCTGATATCTTTTTCTAATTATTGGTGAACATACTAAACAATATTCTGCATGCGGGTCTCTATTCCATATCTCCTTTCCGCATCTCTTGCAGTAATGTTTTGGTTTATTAGTCATTTATAATACATCTACCATCTTGACATTTATAAATTTGTCCAGTTGAATCTTTATAACTAGCACACATTATGTCCACACTCTCTATCTTATTGTCCTTGCAAAAGTATTCTTGTAGGATATCTTCATTCAAACAATTATCATACCTTTCATCTGCCCCTTTTATGATTGAAGCGGCAAAGAAGTATGTTTGTTCAAATTCAATCCCTTCATCCTCTTCAATACATATGCTTGGTTTATTAGATGCTAGATTAGTAAGTAATATTCCGATTATAACTATTACAACTATTGCGGTGAGGATTACATTTATAGATAATTCTATGGCTGATTTTTTATTCATCTTTCACCTATTATCCTACAAAATGATTTAATGTTTTTGTAGCCATTCCTGACTAACACTTCCTTGACATAAACCTTGATAACATAATCCTTCATCTCATATTTTATGACGACTTTTTTTGATTTCATAAGACGTAGCCTCCCACCTGTTTGAATATAAAATCAATATCAAAACCATAATCATCGCAAATGACATCTTTTCAAAAAATGCCAAATCAACACCAGATGGTAATTCTGTTATTTCATTGCCACAAGCATCTCCTTTAATCCACCCTTTCCTAAAACTTACACATTTCAACAGTCCGCCAATCTTGACATCTTTTATATCTAAAGACAACAACTGAAAATCATAAATCTTGTTAGATACTATATTGTTCTCTTTGCCGTTTATAACGTATGTGTCTGGCACTATGATATTTCCAAGCCTAACATCTGTTTCGATAACTTCTATAAAGTATTCATCCTTGATTTCAACTGGTCTTAATGCTGAGAATCCAGAGAACACCCACAACCAGATGAATACCCATAACAAGATGCATACTCCCCCTATTGCGATTGTCATTTCAATTGCTTTTTTCATATAAATGTGGCAAGGATACCCAATCCTTTTAAGGTTGGGAGGAATTGCCACCCCCCGTTTTTAATTCAATGAACATCAAATCTTTAGGCAGATTAAGTTTCCAACAAAACCAAGCAGTAGCAAACCAAGAAGATTTTTTCCCTGATGGAATCTCAAAGTTAATTCTTCTATTTGGGATAATAATTTGTATTCCATTATCCCTGAACATTTTTCCCCTTTTAATTCCCTCAAGAGTTGTTAATGGAAGTAAAAATGCAAAAGGTTTTCCCAACTTAAATGCCCTATCTAAAAAATAATCTTTTTTTGAATATGGGGGATTTGTGCAGATAAAATCGCAATCCAAATCTTCATCAAGAAAGTTTAATGAATCATCCCCAACAACTTTAAATCCTTGTTTTTCAAAATGTTCTGCTAACCTTCCACTTCCAAAAGCACAATCCCAAATCTTCCAATCTTTTTTTAAGTAAGGAAGTAATGGAAAAATTGCATACTCGGGGGTATAACACTCGTCAGGGTTGACAAATTTTTCTCTCTTACTATATTCTGTTTTTGGATTTTGTATTGCCATTTTTCTTTAAGATACCCTACCCTTTAGGGTATGGGATTATGTTACTTTCCAAATCAAACAAATCTATCCGACCTTCTTTTTGTGATAAATAGCCCCATACAGCTATTATCCTTCTGCAGTTACTATTATAGCGTATTCCCTTTATGCTACACCATCTGCAAGAACAGCTAATCCTAATCCCATTCTTGTTCTTGCAAACACGAACATCTTCATCATCAACCTTGAGCCATAACACATTCTCTTTAATATTGGTGGGCTTTAGCTCACATCCTTTAGCTGCCCTTACTAATGCAAAGTCTATATATGTGTTCATAATTTTTCAAACCGTTTGAAAGTTGGTTGCTTATTCTTCTTGAACTCTTCCAAATAATGCGCATAACACATTTTGCATGCATACATCTTATCCCCGCATATCACACATTCTTTTATCTTTTTCACGATTATTCACCCCTTTAAAAATCTAAACAATATCTTTACTCCATTAATAATCAAAAATATGATAGCTGTGCTTATTGCATATATCATCATATACTTAAA
>JAHIVR010000121.1 GCA_018816625.1 Nanobdellota archaeon
ATGCTCAAGAAATTCGGTTATAACCCTGTTGTAATCGCAACAGAAGGTTTCTCGCCACCAAAAGATAGTCCCTTTAATCTAGCCGAAATTCGTTATCTGCCAGAAACCAGAACCGAATCTGATTCTAAAAAAGACCCAGATTTTGACAAGGATATTGAAAAACTAGTCCAAACAACTGAAGAAAACTTAAAAGATATTGATGTAGTCTTTACACACGATTTAATTTACTTACCTGATTACTTAAAATACAATTTAGCTTGTAGAATCGTGGCTGATAAAAATCCCAAACTACGTTGGTTACACTGGATACACTCTGCAACATCACCTAATCAACTCTCGCAGGAGAGACAGATATATCCTGATAAGTACCAAGAAATGATTAAACCCTTCCCCAATTCGTTTATAGTGTATCCTAACACCTACGATATACCTAGGGCAGCCAAATCATTTGGAGTAGAAGAAAACCAAGTGAAACATGTCCCACATCCCATAGATTACAATACATATATGAAATTTGACGATATGACCATTAAGTTAATCAATGCCAAGAATATCCTCCAAGCTGATGTAATTTCTGTTTATCCATTAAGAGTAGACAGAGGCAAACAACCACATATCAATATCGAAATAATGGCAGAAGTTAAAAAGTTAGGTTTCTCGGTTAGAATGATTTTTGTAGATTTTCACTCTACTGGTGGAGATAAAATTACCTACAAAGAAGAAATGAAAAAACAAGCCATAGAAGCTGGCTTAAATGAAAATGAAGTAATCTTTACAAGTGAATTTGATAAAGAGATTGAATTAGAAGCTCCGAGAAGTTTTGTATCAGATTTGTTCAGACTCTCAAATGTGTTCATACTTCCTTCTATGAGTGAAACCTATTCCCTAATCGCTCAAGAAGCTCTTTTAACTGGTAATATCTTAATCTTAAATCATGACTTCCCTGCTATGAGAAGTATCTATACCTCACATGCTATTTATCGAAGATTCTCATCTAATGTAGATATAACCGTAGAACCAAAAGATTCTGCTGGCAAAACAGAAGTAAACTATGCTAATAGACAAGGATATATGTCAGACATCGCCAAACTGATAATTTCCAAACTTAAAGAAGAACCTTATGCTGGTCAAATAGAGTTTAGGCAAAAAAGAAACTTAGATTCTGTTTTTAGAAACTACATTCAGCCGTTGATTGAGTGGGCTAAAGAATGAAAAAATATACAGGAAGAAAAGCCGTCAAAAAAAAGAATATTAAAATTATAGAGCTTTTAAGAACTATTAGAAAACATTGTACGCAATGTATGGGTTTTCAACACAAAGATTGCAAAATGTCAGAGTGTCCATTATTCAAATGGAGACCCTATAAATATAAGTAGTACTTGGAATCCTCTGTTCTTTAATGAAGCTAAATAATGTTTTACTTTTATTTCCTAAACTTATCAATAGTAACTACGCCAATTCCTAATGCAGAAAAGACCGTTACTGCTAAACCTATTGCATTGGGAATAATACCAGCTTCTTCTAAATAAATGGCAACGCCCATAATAACTGCATACCAAAATCTAATTGAACCTAATGCTCTTTGAATTTTACTAATCATTTTTTTTGTAACTCCTTATAAATTTGATAAATTTCGACCACAGGGCTTTTGATAGTTCCCCACTATTATATTCTGAAAGTTGCTTATTTTTAGATAATGGGCATTCTACACTTTTAGTCCCTTCCTCAAAGGCTTTTTGAATTTCCTTTGAGCAATCTTTTTCTGGACAAGGCGGACACTCTTTTTGAGGGGGGCATACTGGACAAGAAGAATAAAGAGTAGCTTTTATCTTATCACCTAATTTAAAGAATTGCTTGAATTTAGGAGATGGCAAAATCCACAACTGGGTATCTGAATTGGCAATTTTATAGACATCAGAATCACCAACAATTAAATTATTCCAGTCTACTTGGTTAGCATCGGTGATATGCTCTACTTTATAGATATCGGGCTGGTCAGTTTTAAAAAATATTGTTCTGTTACTCATTGAACCTCCTTTTAATCTTATGTTTCTATATGATAATATCTTATATGGGTTTTTGCCAGTAATTCCCCCATATGGGTCTTGAATGTATTTATCATCTAAAGCAATTACAAAATGCTGTCCCTTTGAAATTTGAACCTCTGCGATAGTGGGGTAAAATAGTGGTTTTGTAGTCTTTCCGCCCCACTCAACTTTAAAGATATTAGACAAGTTCGCCCAATTCATTAAACAACCCGAAGTATAGCCATTATGAGCTTTTAATATTTCGTTAATTTCTGGTGGTTCAACTTCTAAAATATCAGAGAGGCAGGTCAAAGCACAGCCCTGTTGGGCAATAGTTATACCACAAGTTCCCAATTTTTGGTTATAATTTCTTTGATTGTAGTTTTTCATTTTTTCCCTTCTTACATTTTCTCGTCTTTAAGTGGTCATAATAATTGACCGAGCCTGCTATTTCCTTTCCGCATCTCGGACAAATTTGTTGGTGAATAATCATAAAACCTCTGAAAAAATGGGGGGAAGCTGGATTTGGCTGTGGATTGGAAAAACTGATGGGTATGATACCCAACTTCCCCGTAAAGTTAAGGAGGTTGTAAAGTGTGAAAAAGGGGTAGTTGCTGAATAGCAATCTCTAATTGTTTTAACAATTCTTTTTCTTCTTTTTCTAACATTTCTGTAATCTCAATAATCATTGTGTGGATAACGAACAATACTTCTGAATGTTTTTTATCAATGCCTAACATTATTCTCATTCTCTGAAATCGTCTCAGCCATAATCTAATAGTATATAACCTTCTTCTGATGGTCTGTTCGTTCATACTCTGATTATCACCCCTCG
>JAHIVR010000122.1 GCA_018816625.1 Nanobdellota archaeon
ATATTCTGCGGTATAATCATCCACATTCATTGTTTTACTTCTGTATCCTTCTATTCTTGTTATTTCAACATTATAAAATTCATTTAAATTAAATTTGTCCCCTAAATTTCCTTCATATAATCCATTAAATGTGAAACTTACTTTCCAATTGGATTTGTCTTTAGGATAAGCAATTCCTGATTCAAATCCATTATAACTAACTCCATTTGAATTAAATGTGCTTTCTCCTATTTGAATGGAATTTGGAGTTACTTCAATTTTATCGCTTTTAATATGCGTAAATCTGAATTGTCCTCCCTGTTCAAGACTTTTATGAGTTTCAATTGTGCTTAATGTATATAAAATTGGCTCTGTTTCCATAATGCAATATCCTTTATCAAAATCAAAAGTTGAACCTTCTGCACATTGCAAATTAACAACTGTCCTTGCTAAACATTCGCCTTCATTTAGATTGTATAATTGATTTGCTTCACATTCTGTTGCAAAAATTCCTTTTTCACCAATATATTCAACTGACCAAATTTGTCCAAGTGGAACTGTATATTTTTCATTTGCTACCAAACCTTCAAGAATTTCTGTATTTGTTGTTCCTCCAGTATTGCTGTAAATTTTTAGAGGCGATTCTTCTAAACAGAACTTTGTAAATCTGTCTAATTTATCCATACTTACTATGCTTCCTTCTTTGAAAAATATTATATAAGTTTGCTCACTTGGTTTTGTAGTGCATCCAAAAGAAGATTTATAAGATGGATTTTTCATAGTCACTGTAGAGCCACAATCAAAACTCGTTTGTCCAGATTTTCCACATAAAGGAGTTAACACAATTTTTATTTTATATTTTCCAGCATAATTTATTTCTTTAGTTTTTATTCCGTTTTCATAAACAAATACTTTGTCAGTAATTACAGATGGCTTAATCAAAATATTCAAATCAGACGGATACTTAACTGTTTCAAAAGGATGACTTATAACATTTACTTCTCCAGAATCTCCAACAAGAAATATTGTTAATGATGTTTCTGCAATAGATACCCAGACAGTCCCACTTGAACCTCCTGGTCTTGAAACAAATGTTGTTTTAAAATCTCTTTCATCAAAATATTCTGTTGATGTTAATATTGTAGAAGTGCTTCCACTTCCAGAAGAAGTTGCAGAAATAAAATTTAAATCACTTCCTGAAAATAATTGATAATCTTGAGTTCTTGTTCCATAACAACTTGAAGTAAGGCATTTAGCCTCATCAATTTGAGTTATGTCCCAATATTTTGAAGTGAATTTTAAAGTTGAAGATAATTCATTGCCAGCTACAACCTTGCTTAATAAAGCTAAGTCTGTTATTTGATTTACTGATTCTCCGTAAGGTTCAAAACCAAATTCAAATATTTGTTGTTTTGTCTGGAAGAAAAATATTAAAATCAAAGAGACAATGCCCAATAAAAATAATGTAAAAATAAATGTTTTCTTTACTCTTTTTTTCATAGTTCTTTTAAGATTTAGTTGTTTAAATATCTTTTTATTTTATTAATAATAAAATTAGATAATATACAATACAAAAAATGGAATTATTATGGTTATTAAAGAAACCCAGATTCCTTTTAATGGAAATTTATTTGGAATTATTACAACTGATAAAACCAGAGTTGTAAATAAAATTGGTAAGAAGATAAAAACATACGGATATCCTGATGGCGTGGATAAACTAAGCCGACCAATAATTTTCTGGAATACTCCACCTCCTAAATTTACAAACACGCTTATGCTTTTTGGTCTTTTTTCTTCGTCTGTGGCTACTATGTTGAATAAGTAAGTTCCTTCTGTTTCATTTTCAGAAATGCTTATTGTAAAACTTTTTTCTGTTTCAGAATCTTTAATAACAGGCAAAATAAATGTCTGCTCATCAAAAGATACATACTGACAAAGTTGTCCTTCTTTATCTTCACAACTTAAAGTAATTTCTCTTTCCTGTTCCCCAAAGTTTTCAAAATATAAATACAAATCATCAGAAAAGTCAGGAGGATATATTTTCTCATAAGAACTTCCACCACCAGCAGAAGTCATTGTCCAGTTTCCCTCTCCTAAAATGATAGTTCCACCACCTCCACCGCCTCCTGGAGTTCCAGCAGATGCAGTTACAGTAAAAGACTGTGCTGAATTATTTTCATTGGTCGCCTTGTCTATTGCATAAGTTTTAAGATTATATGTTCCATAAGCAGTCACAGTTGCACTTTTTAGTTCGTTGCAGTTAAAAGATGCGTTATTGCTTAATCCGTCTATATTTCCCAATGAATTATAAATTGAATATTTGCAGGTTGTTGAATCTAAATATTTGTCCTGAACAGTTGTGTTAAAATTAAATGTCTGGCTTCCTGTTGTTGGTGTTATATAATTTATTGTCAAATTTGGAGTTGTCAAGTCTACTATAAAAGTCTGGTTGTTTAATCCCCATCCTATTGTTCCTAAATTATCTGTGCAATTCACATTCCAGACTATTTCTTTTTCTGATAAATTAACTGGCTTGAATGAGTTTGTTAAAGTTGTGGAGACGGTAGTAATTGTATCATTTAATTCAAAAGTTCCTGAATCATTGTGAAATAAACTACACGCACTTATTGAATCTGCATTTGTTGAAACAGTAAAATTAAATAAATGATTTGTTAAATAATTTCTATGCGAATCATTTGCAGGACTTAATGAAATTGCTGGAGAGTTTGTTCTTATTCCAAATGTTACTGATTTACTTTGGGTATTTAGTAATTTATCTCGTGCAAATAAAGTCAGAGTATAATCAATGTCTCCTTCTGGTAATTTGAAAGTTGTATTTTGACAAGAAGACAAAGTTGTTGTAGCAATTATTAAACTTCCAGTTGAATTATAAACATAATAAGAGCAAGTATCCAAACCGATTAAATTATCTGTTGCTGTGTAGTTTAATTGCATTGAATCGTTTGTTGCATAATTCTGTGCCTGTGGCTCGTCTATTTGTATAGTTGGTTTTGTATCATCTAAAGTTATTTTTCTTGTTTTTGTATAATTTATGTTGTTTGCTTTATCTGTTATTGTAACATTATAATAATAATTTGCATCAGGAAGATTCTGCCAATTTATTG
>JAHIVR010000233.1 GCA_018816625.1 Nanobdellota archaeon
CATTAACATATAAAAATATATTTGGTAAAAAGGTAAAATACACAAAAAGAGTTATTGAAAGTAAACAGATAGAACCAGTTATTGGAAAGGTAGTTGGTATAGCAGCAAGAAGGGAAGGGCAATACAATGAGGGTCATAGTTTTGGCTATAATTATTATCATGGAGAAGAAGACTATATTCCACCATATTTAGAGGTATCAAAAACAGTTTATGTTTGGCTTGTGAGAACTGGTATGTTGAATAAAGCGATAGAAGTTTTGGATGCAGATATATCTTTATGGGAAGGAAGAGTTAGACTTTTCCCACTAATAAGCAAAGTACCAAAAATAAATTATGAACAAGATTCACCAATGGCGACATCAAATGGTGGAAACAAATATATTCAGAGAAGGATTAAATCATGCAAATCGAAATAGTAAGCCCGGTAGAGTGTAGAGTCTTAAGAAAAGATGGTGAAAAATTAAGGTCCTGTCTGTCTTTTTCTGCCTATTATTACGTGCAGAAACAATACAAGAAAGAATGCAAAGACTACCAGAAATACGTATTCTCTCAAATAACCGACACACATTACTATTTTTGGTTTGGGCTATTAACAAGAGTTAAAAGGTTTTGTAAAAGTAAAGGCATCAAATATGAAATTAATGGAAATATCCGTAGTTGGGAACTTTCTCCTCCACAAAAACTGCATGTTCCCGGTATCGAGTTCCGAAAAGAACAGGTAAATTTAATACAAAGTGCCATACTGAAAAGGAGAGGAGTAATAAAAGCTCCCACAGGATCAGGAAAGACAATCCTACAACTTGGTATAATTTCATGTTGGCGTGAACATAAATGCCTGCTTCTCGCTCATACCCTTGACATCATATCCCAAACCGTAAGAGAGATAGAGGAAAAATTTAACTGTGAGGTAGGTGTTTTTGCGGAAGGAAAAAAACAGACTGATAAACTCATAACAGTGGCAACTATTCAATCAGTGGGTAATCCAATTATGTTGTATAAAGAGTTAATCAATGTTATGGGTAAAAGCAGTGATATTAATTGGTGGAAACAAAAGGAAGAAATACAAAAAGGGAATCTTAATTTGTTGGTAGAACACACTAACTTTAAAAGTTCCACTCAGTTAATAAAATCAAAAACTCCAGAGGCCGTTACTGCCAGAAAAATTGCAAAAGAAATCAAAAAATGTGAACATGCTATAAACATACTTCCAAATTGTAAGAAGATAGAGGAAGGAGCTAAGGTGGTTTTGGATTTTTTAGCTGAAAATGAGATTGTAATAGTGGATGAGGCACATCATATATCCAAGATTGATGGTGCATATGCACATGCCCTTTCACATTGTTTTGCCCCTGTACGTTTAGGGTTTACAGCCACACTTCCAACAGAAGAAGAAGCAAAGTTTTCTTTGTAGGGACTGCTCGGACCCCTTATACAAGAACTTACCATTAATGAAGCAGGAGATTTAGGCATACTGGCAAAACCAAAAATAAAGATAATAAGAACACCTTATAACCATGAAATAGACCATGAATATAATTATGCTAAAGCGTATGATATAGGAATAGTTAGTTGCCGAAAACGAAATGAATTAATCATAAATACCGCAATAGACTACATAAACGAAGGTAAAAATTTACTTATTATAGTGAGTAAAATAGCTCATGGTGAAAACCTTATTAGTTGTGCATATGATATATGTAACATATCAAAAAGAGAATTCAATTCATACTTTCGATTCATACAAGGCAAAACCACCTCAGATGAGCGTAATTTAGTGAAAGAGGCACTAAAGAGTAAAAAAACAAGTTGTGTAATTGCTACAACAATATGGTGTGAAGGCATAGATATTCCATCTTTGGACTGTGTAATTAATGCAGCCGGTGGAAAATCTGAAATCAGAACATTACAAGTTATTGGTAGAGGTCTCAGAAAAACAGATACAAAAGACACGGTAATTATAGTGGATATTTTTGACCCCCATTCTCACCACCTTATTCGCCATTTTGGTGAACGTTTGGATCTTTATTTTAAAAATAATTGGATTTAATATTTGAAAATTAACTTTTTTAGCTAATTCTAAGGAAGGCATAAAATGGAAAAACAAGAATATTTTTGTGAAAAGTGTGAACTTAAAAGTACCGTTCACTATTACAAGGGTGAAGATGTAATTTCAGTTGTCCATTTAATTGAGGATGATCACAGGAGCCGATCACCCGACTGTAATTGTCCAGTGACGGAATTAATAGTAATTAACGTCTAAAGGGGATAGGAGGAAAATTAAAATGAAAACAGAAATAGGAAATATTGGAGGTATGGAAAAAACAATAAAAGAATTCTATAAAATCTTAGCAGCAGAATATCCTTTGGGAGAAGAACCATTTTGCACCCAGAAGGGAAAAATTGTGCTTACACCATCGGGCTGAGGTTCAAATGGATCTGTATCGAATGTAGAAGAATCATATTTAATATCTAAATTGCCAATCCATTTTAAATTATGGTACATGCTTGGGGTGCGGAATCCCGCAACTCCCCATTCTTTAAGATAATAGTTAATTTGGATGGCTTGTTTATCAAATAACTTTTTTGACGCGAATAAATTCCCGCTATGATTCAAGCCATGTAAGCCCACTTCGAATCCGTGTTTATTAAGATATGCAAAAAACTCATTCGGGATATTGTATTCTTTAGCAACAAAATTGAAGGAAGAACGAAAGCCTTTACTCTCCTCAATTTTTATCATTTTAG
>JAHIVR010000240.1 GCA_018816625.1 Nanobdellota archaeon
GCAGTTGGGGAATACCTTGTCGTATCAACAACCCGCAGATTTTTTAATGTAAGGCTGCGGAGATTAGACAGGGTATACCCATCAAACTGTCCGGTCTGTTGGGATATAATAGTCATTGTTATCTCCTGTATTTACGCCTTCTTTTATATCCGAATCCAGCTTTCTTTTTTGCAAAATGCCTTTTTGCTCCACAAACAATCTGAAATTCATAGGCTCCAATGTCTGGACTTGAACCCCTTGGTACTACGTTTCCGGCATAATCTTGAGTTAATCCAACATCTATGCCACCGTTGATACAGGGAGATGTTGGTTGAAGGCTAAAGTTATCGTTTGCGGCATCGACGAAGAGGGGGTCGGCTTCTACGGAGTTGGTCGTTCCACCATAAGCGGTTTCCCAATCATCGTATGTAGATTTGTAAACCCCTTCATCCCATTCAATGAAGTTTGAAGATTCGGCTCCGAGGCAATTATTCAGATAAACATTTCCCGAACCATCTGTGCCGTCATTGTGAAAGCCATCTTTGAATGTCGCCTGTCGGGTTGTGTTGCCTACGGCAATGTTGTTTTTAAAGGTATTGTTTATTGCTCCATCATCTGTGCCAGCATCGTTATAACAAAAAACTCCAACATCATTGCCATACAGGGTATTGTTGTAGAAACCGTTATTCTCAACGGTATCCGCACTATCAGTACCGACCCGTAACCCGTAACTTTCGTTGGAATAGGACAGATTATAGTACCAAAGAGAATAGTAAGTCTTTTCTGCGAAAAGACCAGATGTTGTATTGTGATGCGTCTTGTTATAACGAAATATATTTTCATTCCCACTCGTTGCCGGTACTGTGTCAGCCCATATTCCATATCCTTTGTTAACAGTATCGGGTTGATATCCATCATCGCGTATGCCAGAATAAGATACCTCACAATATTCAACGAGATTGTTCATTGCTGTTTCGTGGACCATTATACCACAACCCCAAATAGATCCCGAAATAGCCCCTGCAATTATTGCATCTCGGTAGCTTGTGGTCCTTCTGATAATCCAGTTACTATGATTTCTGAGAACGATTCCGTAATTGCCACTCCGCCTAGAAATGCAATCTTCTATTAAAATGTCTGATTGTGTAGCATTCATATCACCATAAAAATTTTGGTTAGACGAATTTTCAAAAATGCAGTTCGTAAAACTGTTATTGCTTTGATTTCCCTCCAGAAAAACGGCAAATTCATTGTTCGTCGAAAATGTTATCCCATCAAAAACAAGATAACTCTTACCAATAATATGCAAAACAACCCATCTATTTGCAGATTCAATACCCGGACTTATATATGCTGTGTCTGGATCGCTAGTTGAATAAATGTAAAGCACATTTAATGCCCAATACCAATCATATTCACTATCCACACTTTCCACCGCAGCCTGTATGTAACCGTAATGCCCGTCAAAGGTTACAACTTCAGGTTGCGTTGTGACGGTTGCAGACCAAACGTTACCACCCTCATCTGACCACGAAGCCCCTGGAGTAATTAGGTCTGCCCCAGTAATTACCGGATCGGTCCCACTCCCATACGCCCCAAAGGTGATAGGGTGCCCACTTGTGCCCGAAGAAGGTACGGTGAGTGTTTCACGCCAGGTACAACCCTTATTGAATAGGACAGAATCACCTGCGCTAAATGATGCTGCGTTCACATCCGCTATGGTATCCCATGGGGTCGCCGACGAACCATCGCCACCTGGAGCCGCATTTGTGTCAACATAATATATTGCCACTTATATTATCTACTATAAACACAGACGCTTCCTGCTACCATGTTTGAGCCATAGATTGATACTCCGTACCTTGTTTTTACCGGCTCTGAGAATTCGTAACTCAGGAGAGTATCAATATTGGCAAGGCCCTTTATATGACAGAGTACATTTTTGACACCAGTTAAGGTTGTCAAGAGCCTACCGGTCTCGCTACTCTGGACAATATCCTCATCATCTACAATGGCAAAATACGAATCTGCCGCAGGGTCTAAAACCGTTACGGAGAAACCAGTTACTTCGTATTTCCCCTGTTTGACAGGGACATTGTAACCGGCCTTACAAGTTAATGGATATACTGACATTTACATTCCCTCCTTTTATAATATCCGTCTCCTCCTGCGACTACGAACCGCA
>JAHIVR010000123.1 GCA_018816625.1 Nanobdellota archaeon
CATGACCTAATTTGTTTTTAACTACTTGATTTTACTCACAAGTTTATTTTCACTACGCAATCTTTGCATAGTAATAACATATCATTGCATAGCATGTCCTCGTTATGTTAACTTTTTAAATTAATGTTGCCGATTTTATTAGATAAAACGGAAGAGATAAAAATAATGCTTGACACGCAATTTTTGCGTAGTAAATATCTTTATTAAATAACCCCGTAGGGTGTAGTTATAGTGCAGCGTAGCTACGATATGTAGCAAGCAAGCGGTAAGATTTGTTGCTAGTTTTATGTAAAAAAAAGGAAAACTATGGGCAATGATAAAACACAAAAACCCAGAAAACCCGATAACCGCAAATATGACCGCAAACGGGTTGTAGCGCTCTCTCAACATGGGATCACACCGAGCCTCATAGCTAAGGATCAGAATGTGGCGGTATCAACTATTACTCGGTATCTTCAAAGGGTTGGGGAGAAATATGAAAAGTTGCAGTTGTTTAGTAAGGAAAAAATTAATTGCCTTTTGGACTCGCAACTAAAAAGCCACACCATTGAGGATATGATTAAGGAAAATTGGATAAACAACCCGGGAATGGTACTTACGCAAGATGCTGAGGTTCAAAACAAGATAATTCATACTTTACAAGGCGGCCGTAAATATGATTATGATTCTCAGAGGTTAGCGGAAGGGAGGAGCACGGCAAATATAGATGTGCACCTTGAAAGAGCTGACCTCAAGGTCGTTGTGGCTGAGAGGAGGCGCGTTAAAGCGGAGCTAAAGAGCTTGGGTATCGACCCGGATAACCCGGATCGTGTTACGATTGTACCTGGTGACCCTTTTTTAGATTATCAAGACCCAGAAAGTGTAATGATTACAGGGGCAGAGCATAAAAGTTAACATAATGTTCCTTATCAGACGCTGTAAATTGGTTAAAATTAGTGGATTTATTGGCGTGATTAATATCCAAGGGGGTAGGGGGGTATGTGTCCATCGGCTCGGTGATGTGCTTATCATATAGCGGTGTATCTTGAAAATTAGAAAGGGGTTTAATTGGAAAGAGAAGTTATTGTTTGTCCAAGGTGTGATTCGAACAATATTGAGGGAGAAAATCCTCAATTTGATAGATATTTTTGCAAAACATGTGGTTATTCTGGTATTTATCTTAATTTTGTTTTTTGGCCCATAATTTACAGAGGTGATAACAGTTATTTGATATGCAATTAGAAAGGAACTAATGGAAATTCCACCTTCTCTTAAAATTGGTGGTCACAAAATTAAAATCGAATTTAATGATACTGCTCATGGCGATGGGAAAGGAAGTTTTAACAATTATCACAACCTAATACGATTAGAAAAAGAGAATGATACTCCAGAAGATAATGTTGCGGAATGTTTTTTACATGAAATTTTTGAAGCAATAAAAAAGAAAAACAATTTAGAGCTTAGTCATATTGAATTAACTGTTTTGTCAGAAAATCTTTATCAGGTTTTACACGACAACAAACTTAATTTTTAAAGGAGTTTTTATGCCCATAAAAATTACAAAAACAAATGGTTATAAAGTAACTCACGGTGGCAAAGTGTCTGCTAAACACACAAGTAAAGCGAAGGCTGAAGCCCAGGCAAATTTATTAAGAGGAGTTGAACATGGTTGGGTTCCAACGCGGGAAAAAACAAAGAAAAAATAAAGGAGAAAAAATGGTTAAAAAAAGCAAAAAGGATAAAAAGAAAAAAGGCAAGAAAAGCAAGGGATAAATAAAAAACCCCTTTACCGGCCAGTAGAGGGGCAAACCCAACATAAGTAATAAAAGCTCGTTACCGTTCGGACGGCGATAGCGGGCTTTTTTTGTTGGGACAAGGAATTAAGTGGCAAAAAAGAAAAAAAACATTAAAAAGCGCAAACCGTTATCTGCTGAGACTCGGAAGAAAATAAGCGGAGCTCTCCGGGCAAGGGCAAAGAAGGAAGAGCCGGTGATTGAGGCGGCTTCTCCGTCCCAGGAGCGTATCGAGGAACTCCTTGAGAAATATAAAGACCTAACGCGCTTAGAAATCGTAAAGCTCCAAAGGATCAGGGAACACAGGCAATCGAATGGCAGCGAATATTTTAAACCCTTCGATTATCAGGAAAATTTTTTAGATTACATCGTGGCGGGGAAGAAAATTGCTCTTATCCAAGGCGCGAATCAGATCGGAAAAACGTTAATCGGTTGTATCCTCATTGATACTTTTGCTAACTGTAAGCAAGCGTTTGAGTGGAAGGATAAAGCGTTAGAGAACGTGTTTGGG
>JAHIVR010000124.1 GCA_018816625.1 Nanobdellota archaeon
CAAGAAAAAATATTATTTTTATGATACGAAAGAAAAAAGTTTTAGTAGGGAGATAGAGGGGCATGAAAAAATGGGAACGAGATATTGTTTCCAGAATTTAGATATAAATCATTTTTTTAATCTTGCTGTTGGAAGACTTGGATTGTTGAAAGAAGATCTTCCGGTTCTTATTAAGGGGGTTAGGGGGGTTTCTTCAGAAGATAAGGATGTTGAAAATCTTGCTAAAGGGATTTTGAGAGCTAAATATAATTTACAGGTAAACAAAGATGGAACTATAAGATTTGATGTTACAGAGCTGCCTCTGATTTCTTTTAAGCCTAAAGAGATAGGAGTTGGAGTTGAAAAACTTAAAGAGCTAGGATATGATGTTGATTTTGAAGGAAAACCTCTAGAGAATGAGGAGCAGATTTTAGAGTTAAAACCGCATGATGTTTTACTTCCGGGTTCAAAAGAATCTCCTGATGAAAGAGCAGATGATGTTTTTGTAAGAATATCTCAGTTTGTTGACGAAGAACTAGAAAGATTTTACCATCTTCCTAAGATCCATAATGCAAGAAAAAGAGAGGACCTTATAGGACAGCTTGGGGTTTGTATGGCCCCCCATAATTGCGCGGGAGTTATTTGTAGGTTTATAGGTTTTGCTAATGCTTTAGGGGGTTTTGCTAGTCCGTATATGCATGCGGCAATAAGGAGGGACTGTGATGGGGATGAGATGGCCATGATGCTTTTATCAGATGTCCTTATTAATTTTTCTAAGAAGTTCCTTCCAAGCCATAGAGGAGGAACTCAAGATGCCCCTTTGGTTTTGAATGCAAAAATAGATGCAGGAGAAGTTGATGATCAGATACTCGATTTTGAGTATGTTAGAGAGTATCCTTTGGAGCTTTATGAAGCCGCTACAAGGAAAGAACACTCTTCAAAAGTTAAAGTAAATATGGTGAGGAATCTCTTGAAAGAAGGAAAAGATCCTTTTGTGGGGATGGGGTTCACTCACGACACTGGTGATTTTAACAAAGGGGTGGAGTGTTCGAGTTATAAAACTCTTCCAACAATGCAGGACAAAGTTAGGCGCCAGATGGAGTTGGTTGAGAGACTCAGATCTGCAGATACCTCAGATACTGCTAGGTTGATTATAGAGAGACATTTTATAAGAGATATGAAAGGAAATCTTAGAAATTTTTCAATACAAGATTTTAGGTGTGTTGGATGTAATGAGATAATGAGGCGTCCTCCTTTGACAGGAGTTTGTCCTGTATGTAAAGGAAAAATAATTTTTACTGTTCATGAAGGGGGAATTAAAAAGTATTTGGAACCTGCTCTAGATTTGGCCAAGAAATATGACCTTTCTCCTTATGTTAAACAGAACCTTGAAATAATAAAAAGAATAATTGATAGTATTTTTGGAAAAGAGTTGGAGAAGCAAGAAAGCATTGAGAAGTGGTTCTGAGGTATATTTTGAAGGATATATTTATTTTTAAATAAGAGTTGTTTTTGTTTATTATGGGGGTTGGAATTACAGGTCATTTTTCAGACAGAATTTTGGTTAAAGAGCTTACTAGATGTACTGTGGAAGTGGGAGATAAGAAATACAGAATAATAATTTCTCCAAGGAGAGAAGGTTCTTTTTTTGATAGTTTTCCAGGAACTGTTTTGGTTTCAGAAACAAGAGAACTTAGAAGAAAGTTTGGTTATGATGGGATATGTGTTTATTCTAGGTGGGATTCTGAACATTGGTGTGGGCTTTCGGGGTGGGCAGGAGATCCTTGCCCTGCTTGTGATGCAAGAGATGAAACATTGGAAGTGATGGGACAAATTCTTCCTGAATTGAGAAAAAAAGGTTATTTGAAAAAAAGAAGAACTGAGTACGTAAGAACATAGTAATGTTTAATTTGAAAAAAATGAGTTTTTTTTATCACCATAGAATTTAGAAATTAATCTTGGGTTTTAGTTCTGTTAAATTAAAAAAAGAGAAAAAATGAGCGGTAACTGTGGTCAGCCTAGAGAAATGGTTCTGATGTCTTTTCACCACCATAGAATTTAAAAGCTTTTTTTTGGTTATTTTTTTATTAAAATGAGTGGTGTTTTTGGTGTTTATTCTATGAATGGTGAAAATGTAGCTAGTGAACTTTTAATGGGGGCTGTTTCACTACAGCATAAAGGGGAGGAGGGATGTGGAATTAGTTTTCCTAAAGGCGATGGGTTTTATACTCCTAAAAGCAAACAGCTTGCATATTATTTTTTTAGAGATAGGTTTGATGGATTGAAGAAATTAAAAGAGATGGCTCCGAGTGTTGCTATTGGGCATACTCTTTATGAGAATACAATGGGATTGCAACCTGTTGAGCAATGGGGGGAAAACATATGATGTCTATTGCGATGGATGGAATTTTATTAGGTTTTGGAGGAAAAAATGATTTTGTTATTAGGACATTGTTTTCAAGATATCTTGATCGGACAAATGATTATTATGTTGCCATAGAAAGGTGGTTTTGAAAAAGTTTTTTAAATAATGAATTCTTAAAGGAGTAATGGGGTGGATAAGAACTGCAAGTATTTTTGGGTTTATTCTTTCTGCTATTGCTTTAATATATTTCTTTTATTCTTTCATATCTGGTTTGAGTTCCGATCCTTTTGCAGATGTTTTAAATAACTCTCAATCCGAAGGAGATAGTTTGATTTTTCCAATTATTATGGGACTTATTTTATTTGGAGCATTTTTCTTTTTTATGTTTGGATTTGTAAAAACAGGAGAGAAAACAAACCATAATATGCTTAGACGTTCTTCCTGGATGGTTTATCTTTCTGCTGCTTTTATATTGATTTTGGTTTTGGTACTATCTGTTAAATCTGTTACAAATGACTATGCGGCTTCTGTAGGAGAGTTGAATGACCAAATAGATTTTAGTGATTTTAATTTTGATAGTTCTGATTTTGGAGCTGGAGATTTTACAGGAAATGCTGTAGGAGATATAACCGGAGAGTTTTTTAGTTCTGATATGACTTTCTTACTTATTCTTTTTATATTAGGCATGCTTACTTTTTTAGTTGGAATTCATCTTTTTTACGTTTCTATAGCCGAACACAGAGATAAAATAAAATTTGCAAGACCTTCTGCCATATTCGGGTTGTTTACTCTTAATATCATTTTCTTGGTTGCTGCGATGAGCATATTCTTACTACTTCTTTTACTTACCTCTGGTAGCTTCTGGGTTGTTTTTTTAACACATATTTCATATATGTTAGGCATTTTAACCCTAGTTTTTATGAGTTTCTTTTTGAAAGATTCTAGCGAAAAGTTTGAGGATGGGAGGGCTTCTCCACCGGTTCCCATGAGGAAAATGTCTTATAGAAACTAGTTTTTATACAATAATTTAATTTAAAAAAGAGTCTTTCTAGGGGTCTTTATGATAAATCCAACTAGAATTACTAATTATGGTTTGGACGTTCCTGAGTTAGAAGAAAACATTCTTTTTTGGGTGCTTGCCGCTGGAAAAGATTCCAAAATTATTGCAAGAGGGCTTAATAATCTTCTTGAAGAAGTTGGAAGGGATGTAAGTCCTTTTGAAGCCTTAAGAAGGTATCAAGGGGATTTGTCTGGATTAATAAAAAGAAATGGGATAGGGTGTTATACTCAAAAAGCCAAGACTGTTTCAGGGTTGATTTTTTCTGGTATTGATTTAAAAAATTGTGGGGTAGAAGACCTTGAAAGAATATGGGGGGTGGGAAGAAAGACCTCAAGGTGTTATGTCATGCATACAAGAAGAGAGGCAAGGGTTGCCGGGTTGGATGTGCATATCCTTAAATTTTTAAAAGAAATGGGGGTTAATACCCCCTCTAGGACTCCTGGAAGTGCAAAAGAGTATTCAAGGCTCGAGGAGGTTTTTTTGCATTTTGTTCCAAAAGGCATGAGTGTAGCAGAATTTGATCTCTTTATATGGAATATTTATAGTAGAAATGGAGATCCGTCTAGTTCTTAAAAAAGCAAAGTACGGGAAACCTTGTTTCCCGAGATTTAATTAAAATAAAAAAATTTATTTTTGGATTTACTCAGATTGAGTCATTACTTCAAGAGTACCTTCTTTAACTGTGTCAGCATCTACTTCTTCTGCTGAAACATCTCTAACGAATTTCTTACCATTTGTTGAAGTTATTGTTTTGTAGTGAGCTCTATCAGCTGCGTACTGTCTAACAGCATCAGCAATAGCTCTAACGACTTTTCCGTTTCTTCCACCATTTTTTATAGCAGTTGTTGCAGCTTCGTAACCCATTTTAACAGCTTCTGTTAAACTAACTCCTATAGTTCTTGGAGCTGACCCGGCTCTTTCACCGTGTTTGTGAATACTTATGCTGTCAGTTCCTGAAGTGTGCCCTTCACCAACAACAGTATATGCAAATTGCCCATCTACATCAAGGGATGGAGCGTCAGTAGCATATACAGTTGTAAGTTGGTAAACTCTTCGAGTAACTCTACCTGGTGTTTGTTTTATTTCTAATCCAGCCATTTTATTTTTATTTAAAACTCCCTTACATCAATATGTAGTGTTTGTCACTCCTAAGGTGTGATAACTTATCTATGTAAGTTGTAATTACTGCGAAATGGTACTATTTAAAGGTTTCGATTTTTGTTAGAATTTAATATTTAAATTAGTATATACTTTTTATAGGAGATAGAGGAGAATTGTGGGTAATAATAAACATCCCATCATGTTTGTTCTTCTGACCCCCAAAAGAATAGAATATATTCCGGTTGCTGTAGAAAGAAGGAAGAGGATAAATCCTAAGGGCCCTGAGACAAGAAAGACAAGAACCACTAGTAAAAGAAGGGTCAAGAGTGTTAAGAAAAAGTAGTTTATTTTTTCTATTTTTTTTGAGGCTATGAGGGCTAGTTTTTTTGTAAGAAAGAAAGCAATTATCCCAGTAATTAATACTGTAATTAATATAGTTAAGAGAGTTTTTGGAGTTAAATTTTCTATTATCTCTTGTATTGCTACCGCTGCCCCTGTTCTTGTTTTAGAAATAGCGTAAAGGGCTATGAAAGAAAAACCCATTACAAGAGTGTTTGTGGCTCCAAGAAGTACAAGAAAACTCTTTCTATCTGTTCTTGCAATTATGTTTCCTATTATTGCTGCTTGTCCAGAGCCTAGGCCCGGAAGAAAGGAACATAAAGGCGAGGCTATCAGTGAACCAAGGAGAGGTTTGAAAAGGGGTGTTTTTATTTTTTCTGTGGATTGGGGAGGAATTTTTGTTTTATTCTTTATTGAAAGGATTAAATTTGAAGCCCCAAATAATCCTGTAAGAAGAGGAAGAAGGCTTTGGTTTATTTCAAGATTGAAGGTTATCCATCCTAGTGCCCCGGTTAAAAGGAAAACAAAGAGGGCCTTTGATTTTTGTTTTTCTGATAGTATTAGAAATATAGATGCGAGGATTAAAAGATAAGGAATTATATTTCTTATTAAGGAATAGGTGTTTTTTAAGATAAATATAGAGGGCCATGCGATTATAGTTAGAATAAATATTGCTGCAAGGCTACCATAAGCAGTTAAAATAATTGCTGAATACCCATAACCTTTTTGCAATAATTCATGTCCCGGGAGGATTGAGAGCTCTGTATCTGTGTCGGGACATCCTAAAAAAACACTTGGAATGAAGTCAATAAAGGTGTGGG
>JAHIVR010000125.1 GCA_018816625.1 Nanobdellota archaeon
GGTGGCAATGAATATTTGAATTGCTTTACAGCAACGACTCTATTGTTTATCCGCACTCTTAAAAACTTGTCATATATCTTTCCAGTCTGCTGATTCAGTTGTCTGAAGTATGCTTTGAAAGAAGATTCATTAGTTTTGTAATTAATCGTCTTTGTAATGAAATGTGCGTGAATTAATTGCCTCGCTGACTTGTTAAACATTGTTAACACAGGCAAATTAAATAAAATTCCTATATTCATGTTACGAAATGACTGCAAAACATAAGTAAACACCTTCGCTATCCTATTTTGAAAGTCCAAAGCTCCAACATTAACACCTGCTTCTTCTAAAATTAACAACTCACCTTTCTTTAAGTCTTTTGAAGTAAGTCTTTTCATTAATTCACCGATAGAAAAACAGCAATTTTGAATTGGAAATTGTTTATCGAAATGAGATTCATACCAACTATTTGCAATTGACAAATCTAAATATGATTTTCCACTATTATGACTTAAAATTCCATTACTTAATAAAAAATTATTATACTTTGGAGTATGTAAATCATAAGTTTCAATCTTTCCAATTTTTTTTATAGATTTAATTTTTGTTTGATACATTATTCAACTTTCTCCCAATCTCGTATGTTTTAATTACATCACCAACTTTTAGATTTTTAACTACTTCTTCTTTAAAACTATTCTCTACAATTTTAAAAAAGATGTGATCACTTGTAGCAATGACTTTTCTACCATCTTCTAATTCAATTTCAAAAACTTCTTTAATACCACTCTTAATAATTTCTGATTTGCTTTTCTTTGGATAATATCCGCCATGCTTACCTTGTTTACAAGGAGGTTGAGATATAGATACAGTATCTATTATTCTTTTACCAGAAGAATATAAATCACCTAATGATTGTGTTTGTCCTTCAACAATTGTACCTTCCGATAAACATCCAGGCGATCCAGTAGTGGCATTTAATATATTCTGATTCCGTCTAATCATTCTATTATGAAACCATTTGTTTAAAATTTCTCCTTCCTTAACTTTTCTCTCAACCTTCATTAACCTTGCCATATTTATCCAACGAAATCTTCTGTCTGATAGAAATCTAACCTTTGAGTTAACAGATTTAATTCTTCAACTATTTTTCTATAAGCATTAAGTTCTGATTCAATATATAATTGATACCAACCATGATTAATATTAAATGCTTGAGAATTTGAAATTCCCTGACCTTTCATAAAATATTGTTCCTGATATTTTGGAGTTAAAGATTTCCACCAATTACTTTGCTCAGTTAATAATGATGTTTTTAATGTTTTCAAACTCTCTAATATTTCATTGATCTTTGTTTTTGCTTTTTCGTCAAAGTCGCATATCATTACTCCTTTTGCAGACTTAACACATTCCATAAATCTTAATCTTGTATCTTCCACATAAGTTTTATGAACATTTCCAATAGCATCTTCTTTTGTATTAAAAAAACCACTTTTCATTTCATGGCAACCAGCTTCATTAACTTTTCTTAAAATTTCCATAACTAATGCCTGGTGATTAAACTGCATTAATTTATCACTTCTATAATCTTCTATATTAGAAGCAATTTCTAATTCATCATCTCCCATTAATAACACACATAAACTTAGTTTAAATAATTTGTGTTATTGATTTTTACTACTTAATATTTTTAAATTAAATTATCATCATATTATTACAAGGGAGGATATGGTCTAAGTCAAGGAGGGGGTTGCTCCCTCCTATTACTTAAAATTTTTGTTGACTATTTTTAAATGGTGATAAATGTTTAAATAATAAAAAAATTTTAATCTGGTTATGAGCGAGATAATTACTGAGAGATTGAAAAATTCTATAGGAAAATTTGTAAAGATTTATTTGGAAAATGGTTTTAGATATGCTGGAAAATTAACTAATTGTGATGATGAATTTACTGAAGTTCTTGATGATGTTTCTTCTTCTTATAAAATTATTAAAATAATTGATATTAAAGATGTTGAAGTTAAGGAGGATGGTGAAGATGAAGAAATGGAAATGTAATAATTGTAAAAGAGAAAAATCAACAGAAGATAACATTATTATTTTATTATGTTCTTGTGGAGAATATTTTATACAGTTGAAAGGAGGTAAAAAAAGATGAAAACTTATAAAGTAACAATTCAGGGAATATCCCCCTTGTTAATGAATAGACCATCGGCTTTGATTGGAGACATCTCAAAAGAAAGAACTCAAGCAGATGTTTCCCCAAAAGAACAAGCAAAATTAAAATTGTATGTAAATGAGAAGGGGAAATTATATCAACCAGAAACACACATAAAAGGTTCATTAGTTGAATCTGGAAAAAACCAGAAAGTTGTAGGTAAAGGAAAAGCAACTTATTCAAAGATTGTTGGATATGCTGTGGAAATTAATCCATTTGAGATTATTCACAAAAAGCAGGGATGGATACCTTATAGTGTTCTTGCTGTTAACCCAAGCACAAAAGGAAGAAACTTATTGCATAGACCAATGTTAAAAGAATGGGAACTTGATTTTGAAGTAGTTTTTGACGAAGAACAAATTTCTGCTGTTGTATTAAAAGAAATTTTTGACAGAGCAGGAAGAATTGTAGGAATTGGAGACTGGAGACCTGCAAAAAAAGGAAGGTTCGGAAAATTTCAATTAGTTTCGTGGAAAGAAGCCAAATAACTAAATTCACTTATCATAGTCATTCGTAAGAATGATTAAGGTTAGGTACGGTCTGGTAAGGTATGGTTTGGTTGGGTAAGGTGGGGTGAGGTGAGGTAAGGTTAGGTGAGGTAAGGTCAGGTGAGGTAAGGTCAGGTGAGGTATGGTTGGGTGAGGTGGGGTTTGGTAAGGTCAGGTACGGTGAGGTAAGGAGTTTGGCGGAACTATAAACCGCCATATATTAAAATAATAAAAAAAGATGGCAGCAAAAATAAATAAATCAAAAGAAGGGGAAATGTCTGAAGAAGATTTTAA
>JAHIVR010000230.1 GCA_018816625.1 Nanobdellota archaeon
TATAATAATTATAATAACTGAGATTGTCTCAGCCCATTTCCGAAATTTGAATTTAGCCAGCATCGCTATCTAATTTCATCGACAAAACCATATTCCAAAGCCTGTTCAGCTGTGACCCATGTATCCTTTTCGATCATATCCGTGACAGTTTCCCTACTCAAATTAGAATTTTCCGCCACTATGGACACATAAGAGTCGTTTAACATCTTTATCATTTTTGCTTGGGACTGTAGGTCTTTCAAGTTTTCAGAAAAATATCCCCCTTTCTCAATCTTGGCAGGGTGAAGTAGAAAAGTAGTATTTTTAGAAGCTATTCTTCCCCCCTTACTGGCAGATAAATAAATCGGGACGGCGGCCGATGCTATAATTCCCCTGCCGTGTATCTCGATAAACACACCATCTTTTTTTAGGAGCCTTAACTCGTCACTCACAGAAAGACCGTCGTATGGAGAGCCTCCACCAGAAAGAAGATAGATTTTTAATTTCTTTATTCCTCGTTTGCGAATCAACTGTAAATCAAACCACACATCGTCTCCACTTTTTCCCCATCCCCCAATGGTTTTTATAGCCATATAGGCGGTATCTTCAAATACCCTACATGCCTTAAACCCCAACTGGTCGTTTTCGATAGCCATTGACTTGTTAATTGTTTCAACGCCGGAACTTTCAACAGTTGCGTTTCCGTCAGGGATAATAACAGAGAGGTTTATGGGTTGTGGTTTGGGAGATGCGACACAACCGCCCAGCATCAGGGCCAGGGCCAGAAAAATTGATAAAATAAATAAATGTTTTTTCATGATTTGTTTTTCCCCCTTGTTATTTGGTTTTTTCGATTCCCTGCCGTAAAAAGATGCCGATCAGCCCGGTTACCACCATCTGGATAGCAGCGGCCGCCTGCAAGGTTCCGGTAGCGAATCCACCTACTGCGGCTACGATAGCCGCGACTCCTGCCCAAGTTGTTTTTTGTTTAAAATATGGTATTTTTTCCATTTCATCATTTCCTTTCGGCCATCAACAGGCCCGTTTTAAATCCGGCTGCTGCGTTCTTTAATTTTGGAAGATTAGGCGGACCGGTTATTTTGATTTCGACCAGGCTTAACAAATCTGTTAAATCCTGTTTTAGCAACGGATCATTTCCAATAAGCTCGCTGAGTTTGGCTATGGCATATGCGGTAACTTCATCTGCCTTTTTGAGATCCTCTGTTGCCATAAGGGTGTCGCAGATAATAATGCCCGGCCTAATAATGCTTTGATCCTGTTTCGCCAACTCATACGCCAGCCTTCGGGCGGCCATGGTTACGATCACATCGGTAACTTCTTGTTTGAGTTGGATGCCAGCGCACCCAATTAAAAAAATTAACAGTAGCGGTAAAACGATAAATTTTTTCATGGTTTCTTTCTCCTTATGTTTTTGATTTTACGAATTATATCTTCTTCGTTGTTTCCGTATATATAGCAATACCCCTCACGGTCTGGGTTAAGGCAACCAAGTTTCCACCGGGCTCCTATACACTGGAACTGCATCGGATCCGGGCAAAATTTACATATAAACAGGTCATTTTCCATCCGCTTTCTTTTTTATGATTTCATTTCCCTTCATTACCCAGCACCCGCATAGGTCGCGGGGATCCTTGTGCTCTCCGCACATAGGACATTTACAGGTTAGCCTCCTCGCCGTCTGTCTGGATAAAATTTTGTTTTCTGCCGCCATCGGCGTATCCCATAAAAGCAAGAGATAAAAAAAGCACTAAACATCACCGCCTCGGCATATTCCTTTCTATAAAGAAAAATTCCTACCCAGGCCGCATCAGCAAATATCCATAAATACCAGCAGACAATTTTCTTCCAGGCATTCAAAATAATGCCGGCAATGTTTATCGCTGCCAATATCCATGTAAGGATTTCAAACATTTATTAATAGACCTCGCCCTTTTTCATAAGCCCGGCCAATTCTTTGTATCTGCTCGGGCATTGTTTTGCCGCTTTACTGTTAAGAATTTGAGCCGCCGCCTCGTCATAATCTTCGATGCAAAGGGCGGCCAGCATTTTCTTGAAAAGTAAAAGTTTTACCACGCCTAACTGATAGGCCATATCGATCAGAACGCCCTCTCTGACACCATTAATCTCAAGCCCGAATTTCTTTTGAATGAACTCAACATCTTTAATTGCGTTCCCGAAATCGTGATAAAAAAGTTTTAGGCATACATCGAAAGGCAACTCCGATCCAATGTGAAACGCATGGCCCCAGCCGCCAGTAAGAACACCCTCGGTGTCGAGGTAAATTCTATCCTTTAGCCCTTCGTGCCGCTTGACCATGTCGGCTGCATCTTCGAGTGTCATTTAAGCGCCCTTAGAATTTCTTTTACATCTTGTTGAATTTCGCCTATTGTTTTTTCCATTCGTTTCTGGTCTGTCGTATATTGGTCCCTTATGCGTATCTGATCATTAAGGTATCTTTCAATCCCCACAAACTTACCTGGCATGGCGTCAACCTTGTTGTAAATTTGAAGTGCAAGAAAGGAAAGAAGTCCAACAAATAGCGATATGATAATTTTATTATAGCTCGCGTTTTGCTTTATCCATTCATTCATTTAGCCCGCCTTTAAAAGTAAGCCCTTAAAAAAAGGGGCGGCGGAGTTGCCCCTGCCGCCCGATTAGAAGTTTAATTCCCCCTTCAGGTATCTTCTACCTCCACCTATCCGGGTTGGCTATTCGGCCATCCTCCCAATTTAAAATGTGCATCAGTTCGTGCCCTAAGAACTCGAAAGGAGTTATGATTTTTCCATCTTCCAACCCTCCAAAGACGTAGATAATATGGGTTCCATCGCTAAACTTCACCACCTTGGCCGCATAGGGACTCGGCAAAGCAGCATCCCCGAAAGGGCAAAATGTAACAGTAATTGCTGGTATTTTGACACTTATCCTTTTCGGTATCGAGGCTGCACACCCCATGAGATAGATACCAATGGCAGCTATCACAAAGCGGATTATGGCTATTTTAAGGTATTGTTTGCGCATTATTCCATTACAGCCACTTTCAATCTGTCTTTCATCCACACAGGCGGAGTAAACACAAATCCTTCAACCGTTGCGACTTCAGCAACCACATCAGCCGGTACAATCTTCTGATAGAACTTACCATCGGTTGAACTGAACTCAACGCCATCTTTCAAAGAGAGTTTTTCAACCATCTTTGTCTCATAAATTGCTTCAATTTTAGGTTTAACCTCACCTTCGACAAGCTCATAGCCAACAATCTTTTCGTCAATCTTATTGGGCTGCCAGATGATTTTTCCATCTATTTCAACAGCGTAAAGAACCCGTTCTTCAACAGTCTTCATCTCAAAGGCGTCGACCTTCGCAACCTCAACCGTCTGCGTATTGGTTTTAATCCATTCCCGTTTCCATTGCTCTCGATAAGCCGCTTCCAGGTCAACCGACTTTGGAAGATCCTCATAATAGATAAAACTCTTTCCGGTAAGCGCCTCGATAGCCCGAATCGCTCCGGCCATATCCACATTCATCTTCACGCCAAGGGCTTTATTCTCGGCGTAAAAACTCCAGGGAAATCGCTCATTGGGATCGGGAGTAAACATGCTGAAATTGTGCGAGGATATTTGAGTTGCATCAGCGGCAGCGTCAGCCACAAACATATTGCCCGTTCCGCCAACATCTTTAGCATACAGAAAGGCATGGTCTGCAAGAGCTGCGGGATCAGCGGCCATTTCTTTCATTGCAAGCCAACCATTAGCATTTATTAGAATCGTGGTATCTTCCGTAATCCTTATCCCCTCAATCCCGCCAGCTATAAGGGAGAGGACGTCGGAATCACCAGCAGTGCCGCCCATTCCGGTGTTGCTATCACCGGCTCTTGGCGAAATAGTTGCAAAAGTTAAAGTGGAAGCACCACGATTCAGCTTGAATCCATCGGTGTAAACACCAGAATAAAACCCGTTACCATCTATTACTATTTCTCTAACCCCACCAAGAGAAATATTCAGGCCAGTCGCACCAGGGGAATAAATCCCATCTCCCCCGCCTCCAAAAGCCAGCGTAGGTGTCACAGCGTCGTTGTGAA
>JAHIVR010000016.1 GCA_018816625.1 Nanobdellota archaeon
ATAGATTCGCCTTTTAGTGGGACGACAGGAATTTTTAAAACGAGTTCTATTAGTTCTTTGTTTGTTTTTTTGACTGTTCCGACGGTGATTGTGGTATTTAAGCTTAACATTAACATTTCATTTACTTTTATCTCTTGGATGGATTCGTGGTGGCCGGTTCCAAAGATTTCCTTAAATAACGAGTATCTTATTGTTATGTTTTCTGTGATTTCGGGGAGTGTTCCGATTTTTGATGCTATGCTTCCTGAGAGAGAATCTGCTTTTGTTAGACTTGTGTCAAGCTCGGTTTCGATTGCGAGACTTCCTCCAGGAATTGCGATTTTAATTTGATGGTTTCCTTTTTGCATTGAGACGATTTTTGATTGGATAGTTTTGTAGTGGTATTGGTTTTGCTTTTTGAAAGAATAACCGGGTTTTATTTCGATGATGTCGCCGGTTTTTAATATTCCTTGCTTGAGTGCTCCGCCTAAAATTCCTCCGTGTAAATTTTGGATTTTCGTTCCAGGTTTATTTATGTCAAAACTTCTTGCGACGAGAAAAATTGGTTTTTCTGAAGATTTTGGAGTTGTAATTTTTATCTTCATAATTTCTTCCAAAATTTTATCAATGTTGACGCATTGTTGGGCCGATACCGGAATTATTGGAGAGTTTTCAGCGATAGTTCCTTTTATGAACTTTTTTAAATCTTGGTAGTTTTTTAGTGCTTGCTCTTTGGAGACTAGGTCGATTTTATTTTGAACTATAATAATGTTGTTGATTTTTTTTGCCTTCAGAGCGACAAGATGTTCTTGGGTTTGAGGTTTTACTCCTTCGTTTGCTGCGACGACTAAAATTGCGGCGTCCATTATTGCGGCTCCTGAAAGCATTGTCGCCATGAGCATTTCGTGACCGGGAGCATCGACAAAAGTTATATAACGAAGAGGTTTTCCTTTCGATTCTTTATTTGTTGTTAACTTGCCATTTTCATCGTAAATAATTGCATCGGCATAACCGAGCTTAATTGTAATTCCTCTTTTAAGTTCTTCAGAATGTGTGTCTGCCCATTTTTCGGTTAGTTTTTGTAGGAGTGTTGTTTTTCCGTGGTCAATATGTCCGACTATCCCGATATTTATTGTGTCAAGTTTTGAGATATCGATATTTTTTCCCATGAAGATAGAAAAGGATTTGGGTTTAAAAGTTTGTTGGGTTGGTTATTATTTGACGATTTGTTTATTTAAAGTTCTTCTTTAGATACAAATACTTTATTTACAAAGTCAAGGAACCTCATAATGAGTTCTATTGAAACGATGAATATAAGATAGTATGGAATGATTGAGAGAAGTGTAGGAATTTCGAGTATTCTTGAAAGTAGCGGACTTACTTCAAAGAATCCTGGTTTTGTGAATGCGATTGCCAGAAAAGTAAATGGAATCATTTTTGCTAAATCTTTGGAAAGACTTTCGCTTATGTAGGCTGTTGTTCTTACTGAGGCAACAAGTGCTGCGGAAATTAGAAGAACTGAACTAAGCGGGATTCCTTCGGCTAAGGTTAGAATCAGAATCGCCAGGACTGCAAACCAAAAAAATGTTAGGATAGGCAGAAGGACAAGATATTCGACGATATAAAATATAATCGCAAAAAATTTTGCGAGGTTAGAATTTGAATATCGGTTATATTGATGCAGGTTAAGTTCTATTATGTTCTTTTTTGCGAGAAATCGATAGAAATAAAATACAAAAACTGAATAGATAATTATGACTGCTGTGAAAAATAGGAGCGTGAATATCAGTCCTGCTTCTCCGGAAAGAAAACTATCTATGTCGCTTATCATGCTTAGCACCTCTACCATGTTTTTAGGAAGGAGTTTTGAGTATATAAAGTTTTTTGGATGTTTGCCTGCTTGATTTAGTTTTCAAGGCTCTGGTGAAACCCCAACAAACACCAAACTTAATATTAACTTTCTATCAACATTATAAGCTATCAATCTGAAAATCAATTCTTTCTTCTGACTCTCGAAACTCTTGCTTAAAAT
>JAHIVR010000126.1 GCA_018816625.1 Nanobdellota archaeon
ATATCAAGTAAGGGGCCTACTTTTACAATAAGAAAATTCACGAAGACTCCTTGGACTCCTCCAAGACTTTTATCTTTCAATACTCTAAGCCCTGAGATGTTAGCATATCTTTGGATACTTACGGAATATAAAATGAACATACTTATAACTGGGGGAACTTCTTCAGGAAAGACAACTCTTTTGAATGCCATCTCTTTTTTCATACCTCCGGAGGCCAGGATAGTTAGTATTGAAGATACAAGAGAACTAAATTTACCTCAAGAAAACTGGCTACCTAGTGTTGTTAGAAATGCCACAAACATAGGGCAGGTAAATGAAATAGATTTGTTTGTTTTACTAAAAAGCTCCTTTAGACAAAACCCAGATTATGTTCTTGTTGGTGAGGTTAGGGGAAAGGAAGCCTATGTTTTATTCCAAGGAATGGCTTCTGGACATTCCTCAATGAGCACAATCCACGCAGATTCTGTAGACACGGTTATAAAAAGACTAGAAACCCCCCCAATTGAACTCTCTCCAACGTTGCTTAATGTTCTTGACTGTGTCTGCATTATGAGTCACGCAATAGTTCAAAAACAACAAACGAGAAAATTAAGAGAGATAGTTGAAATAATAAATATTACCCCAGATGGAATAGCTCTTACAAATACCCCTTTTGTATGGAATCCTTCCGATGATAAGTTTTATTTTAAGAAAAATAGTAAAATCTTTGAAAAGATAGCAAAAAGATACGGTCTAGAGTTGGAAGAGATAGACATAGAATTTAGAAGACGTGTTAAGATTCTTTACCAGATGTATAAACACAACATATTCAAGTTTGGAGAGGTTAGAGACATAATAAATAAGTATTATAAAAAACCTGAAGATATTTTACAGCAGTTTGGGATAGTTTTCTAGAGAAAAGGTTTAATAATATAAATTACTTATTCTGTAAATGGGAATAAGAGATGAAATTGAATTCTTGGATCAGATAGCAAATTCTCTTCAAAAAGCAGAGGTAAGACTACAGCAGGCCCATCTTAACAAAAATCCTGAAGATTTTAACAATCTGAAAAAATTTATTCTTCAGTTACAAAAAAGAATTTCTGAGGTGTTGATATGACCGAACAAGAGTATACAAAAGATCTTAAGATTGCTCTGCAAAAACAGGTAAAGGCTATAAGAGAGCTTACAAATCTTTTAAAGAGCTCTCCAAAACCTAATTCTGAGGAAAAGAGATTGATTGATGAGAACACTAAGGCTCTCTATCAGGTGATAAGAAAGACCGGCCAGGATGTTACTTCAATATTGGAAGATATGACCATAACAAAACCCCTTCCTGTTCCCCAAACCCCATCAACAATACCAGTTCAAGACAACATTGGCCCGGTAAGACCTCCATCTATGCCCAGATTTCAAACACCCCCAAAAAAATTCAGAGATTTTAAAAGAGAGATAGGAGTGACAGAACTTGAAAAGAAGATAATAAAAAGATTGAAGAAGAAGAAACCAAAAGTGGTAGAGAAGAAGATGCAAGAACCTAGTGGTTATGTTAGGATTTCCAATAAGTTCTTCGCCGGAATTGCTAAATCTCTAAATAAAAAGCAGATGTTCATAACATTAAAAAGAGACTTGATCAAAGCCAATATAAAACACATCTCTGGAGGATATGTTGCAATGATTCTCTTTACAACAATGCTTGCTGCTATCGCCGGATTACTCATATTCATCTTCCTTTTATTCTTTAGCTTTAGTATTGATTGGCCAATTATAACCATGTTTGACGGGGAGATGAAGGCCAGAATGCTGAATACTTTTTGGATAATTTTTTTGATGCCTATTGCAACATTTTTACTCATGTATTCTTATCCTTCCATGGAAAGAAAACACACGGCAAATAAAATAGACCAAGAGCTCCCTTTTGCCACAATACATATGTCGGCCATATCTGCTTCTCTTGTTGAACCTAGTAAGATATTTAGCATCATTCTATCCACTAAAGAATATCCAAATCTTGAAAAGGAGTTTACTAAATTACTTAATGAGATAAATGTTTATGGTTACGATCTTGTTACTGCCCTTAGAAATGTTGCTTTCAATAACCCAAGTCAGAAACTGGCCGAACTCTTTAATGGATTGGCCACAACAATAAATTCTGGAGGAGACCTACCAACTTTCTTTGATAAGAGAGCCCAGACACTATTATTTGATTATAGGTTGGAAAGAGAGAGATACACTAAGACTGCTGAGACTTTTATGGACATTTATATTAGTTTGGTTATAGCTGCTCCTATGATCTTAATGTTGTTGTTAATAATGATGAGGGTAAGCGGGCTCGGAGTAGCTTTGAGCACAGGAACCATTACTCTAATGATGATCCTTGGTGTTTCTATGATAAACGTACTATTTTTAGTATTTTTACAATTAAAGCAACCTACAACATAAAATGGAATTAAAACAAATACACTGGGGGGGAATAATAGCTGCAGCGATAATAATTAGTGCATCATTTTTATTCTATGGAAAAGGAATATTCTTTTTCCTTATTGGAATTGGAGTTATTGCTGGAGTGAGCCCTTTTGTAATAAATATGATTAACGAGGCAAGAATAAATAGTGAAAAAGAGGAAATGTTTTTAGAGTTTGCAAGAAATCTTGTTGAGAGTGTAAAGACTGGAACTCCCATAAGCAAGAGCATAGTCAATATGAGAAACAAACCTTACGGAGTTTTAACAGAACACATAAAAAAGCTAGCAAACCAGATTTCTATGGGAATTCCTTTGAATCAATCATTGAGAGTCTTTTCTGGGGATGTTGACAACAAGGCAATTTCCAGGGCCTTGACTCTGATAGGTCAGGCAGAGAGAGCAGGAGGGGATATTGGAGAGATACTTGAGAGTGTGGCTGGCGCTGTTAGCATGTCTGATAAATTGAAGAAAGAGAGAAAGGCGGTTATTTCTTCTTTGGTTGTTCAGGGATATATAATCTTTCTAGTTTTTATGGTAATTATCTTAGTTATGCAGTTCAAAATTCTCCCTATGCTTTCTGGAATAGCTGAAGTTGGTTCTCTTGGTTCTGGAGGGATAGAATCCATAGGAACGCAGGTTGGTGGGGCTCAAACAGAAGACATAACCGGTTCTTTCTTATATTTATTAATTATACAGGGTTTATTTACGGGATTGGTTATAGGAAAGCTTGCAGAAGGAACAATAAAAGCAGGTATAAGGCACTCTTTTTCTTTAATGCTCCTTTCATTTTTAATATCCAACATTGCTGGTTTAATTCTTTAATAAAAGGTAATTTAATAAATACGAATTTCTTATTTAGTTTATGAATATAAAAGGTGATAAGAGGGGATCGCACGTTGGAATCATTGCATCCTTTTCTATATTTATTTTATTTCTTATTGGAATTTATGCTGCAACACAACCATTATTTAGTACTCAAAAAGAAAATGATTTATTAATACAATACTTGGAAACAGAGATTATGGAATTAGTGTCTGGTAATTTGACAATAGCCATAGTTGAGAGTACTGGAAATTGTATCGAGGTTGCTAATGACAGGGTTGGTGTGTCGGAAAGAGGAGCAATAGTAAAAGATCCTGCTGGAAATTTTGTTTATTCTGAGTACAATGGTAAACTAATGATAAGCCCAAATTCTTATTCTGTATTGTGGATTAGTTACTCTCCAGAGTTTCCAGTGATTACTGGTTCTTCAAGTGGTTGTGACGTTCCCTATATAGAATCTGTTAGGAGAAGTAAAGAGATCTTTGAAACTAGAGTGGTTTCTGCAGTTAATAGTTTTGACACCTGGAAAGACACATTGAATATCCCCCCGGGTAGGGTTTTTTCATTCTTTTTTCAGTATTATAACGGAACCGTGATAAGTGCTGGAGAACAGGAAATTGAAAGAGAGGTTTATGCTGATGAACTTCCTGTAGAATATGTAGATAGAAACGCAAATAAACTTTACGGAAAGTTTGGAGTGAAAGTATGGTAAAAAACAAAATTCGTCCAAACATGGCCAAACTAAATAAAAGCTCTTGGCTTTTTCCTAAAGGAAAGGGCGGATGGATAAGAGTTGTTGAAGCGTTTGTTGCAGTTCTTATAATTACGGGAGTTATACTTGTAGTTTATGATAAAGGATATGTTGGATCAGACGATAAATCTGAGGAGATATATCGATTGGAAAGTGGAATTCTACAAGAGATACAAATAAACGACGGTTTGAGGCAGTGGGTCTTGAATGCTTCTGGAGCTACACCAATCGACTGGGCGGGTATTCCTTTAAAAATAAGAAACACAATAGAAAATAGAATTCCAGCTTATTTGGAGTGTACTGCAAGGATTTGTTCTACTGGGGAGGATTGTGTTTATGATACTAGTTTGGGAAAGGATCTTTACGTTAGAGCTGTTTTAATAACTGGTTACCCTGAATCTAGAAAATTGAAATTATTCTGTTGGTTAAAAGATTAATTTTCTCCATACAATATTTTAACCCTCTCGCTAACGAGATAGGCCATTACTGCTCTTTGATCATAGTGTTTCAAGGTAAGTTCCATTATTTCATCTATTTGTGGTTCTGTACAGTAAACTCTTACTGGGATCATTTCTTCAACAAATATTGCTCCATCTGAAGGGTCTCTCCACTGACCTTTGGCCGTATGTAGAATAGTTACTCCCCGGGCTATTTCTCTTACCCTATCATCCCATTGCCGGTGGTACCCGACTTCGTATTCCAATCCAGAATTTGCACATCTTGGAACTAGTATCTCCCATAAAGGAGTATTCTCTGTCATATCCAATAACAATCCAGAATACTTATAAAGTTAATCATGATTAATCATTTATGAAGTATAAATTCCTTGAGCATACTGCAGATATAAAATTC
>JAHIVR010000127.1 GCA_018816625.1 Nanobdellota archaeon
CTAATTCTCTTAATCTCTCTTCTGCTTCTTCCCTTTCTTTCCTTAATTCTGCTTCCTTAAATTTCTGTTTCTCTTCTTCTGCTTCTCCTTCTAAAATAGCAATCTGATTATTAATTAATCCTAAAGCCTCATCTTTTAAATCATCAAATTCTAACTTATTAGCGTCTTTTTGAATATCTTTAAGTTCTTTTAAATTTCTTGTTTTAGGCGTATCTAATTTAATTGTTTCAAAAGAAACTAAAGTGTCTCTTACTTTTAAGGCATCTTTTGTATAATCTGTCTCTCCTTTTTCTGGTCTTTCAAAACTACTTAACCAAGCTAATTTGGCACTATCAGAAGTAAATAAGTTTTCTGCACGTTCATATATTTCTTCTGTATAACTTGTCATGGTGAAGCGGTCTTATAATTGCTTAACCAAAGCGTTTTAAAGCCATCTGGAGCAAGATATTTAATTTTAGGTACATTATCATACATTTTATGCAAAAAGTCCAAGTGTGCACTGCTTATGGGTTGTTTATATGCTTTCTGTATGTCGCCTACAACACATTTAAATACAGGTTTTCCTTTAGCTCCTTTAGAAACATTTCTTAAAATATGGGAGTGAAATCTGTATATTTTTGGAAGGTTCTTATGTGCTTGGTCACAAGTAGTTTCATTTTGAATTTCAAACACTTCAAAAAACCTTTTTTTAGTTAAACATACACAATTATAAGAACCATACTCTTCATTATTACAATCTTCTTTTGATTCTGTCTGAAACACATAAAAAGGACTTAAATCAAATCTTTCCATTAAAAATTCTAATTGTGTCTTAACTTGCCACCAAAGGGAATTATCAAAATCTAGGAATATAACAAACTTAAAATCTTCACATCTATTAGCCCACCCCCCAGTTTCCATATAGGGAGTTTTAACCCCATTAAAAACAAGAGAATATTTTAGGTTCTTAATATTAGATTTGTGTTCATATCCTTTCGCTAACTCTTTTATATCTTTAATAAATTTAAAATAATTTTGTCTATCAAGATTTAAATTGATTTTTATATAACTATTTTCCTTTTGCTGTATTTTCATTTTTACAACCACATGGAACCTACCATGATGACTTATTTATTAAGCAATCTTCCTATTTAAACTTTTCCTTTAACAAGCTAATAATCTCTTTATTTTGTTCTTCCATAGCTGTTTGTCTTTTTTCCATGAAATAAAGGAACTTCTGTATTTTGTCTAAAATCTCATTTGCTTTGGCAGTATTGTTAGCAATCATTCCTTGTCCTGACAATTTTATTCCATTCTTTTCATCAATTATTTTATCTAACTTCTCTAACAGCAAATTAAGTTTCTCTTCCATTCTCCAATTTTTTCCTCCTTTTATATTCTTTACTTCTTTCTATTTGTTTTTTTCTAAATTCTTCATCAGTATGATACTTATTTTTTTGATAATCTTTACTCTTCCCTCTTGCTTTTTCTAATATTTTTTCTTTGTTTTTTTGATAATAAATTTTATAACTTTTTTTATTTCTTTCTTTTGTTTTTTCTCTGAATTTTTCGTCTAAAGAATATTGAACTGTTGTTCTTGTAATTCCTAATCTTAAAGAAATTTGATTGTAATTTAAATCTTGATTTTTCAATTCAATCATTTGTTTTTTTTGTATCTCTGTTAATTTCATAACTAAATTAAGAATTAATAGTTTATAAATCTTTTGGTAGTAAATTAATCATTGGGTAGTAAGAAATTATTTCAAATCCCTTAAATTTTTTAAATCATGCAATATATTTTGTGGTTTTATTGGTAATTTCATTTCTACCCAATTTTCATATAATTCAATCAATTTATCTAACTGTTCATCAAACTTATTTTCTGCTTCAAAAAGAAGTACAGAAATTTTATGCACACAAATAGGCATTTCTCCACACCACCGACTTCCATTTAAACATGAACACTCAGCAATATTTCTCCCGGGCTTATGGTATATTCTTACCGTATGTTCTTCAACTTCATAAAGTTGCCCCATTGCTCCTGGACCGCCTATCTTCTTTACTTTATTGTGTTTTACTAATTCTTTAGCTCGTTTGATTAATTCTATCATTTTTTATTAATTACCTCTGGAATATAATAAACCCCATCTTTATCTCTTTTGTAGAATCTCTTTTTTCTTGGAATAACTTTGCCACTAATTAATTCAAAAGGAAAGAATAATCCTCCTTCACTTTGGGACATTTTATTTTTAAATTCAACCACCACCGTAATAGGATATTTTTTATGCCCACAACATGAGCCCAAAGTTTTAACTATTGTTGAAGTATTAATAACCTTAATAAAATTTCTAATACAAGTGTCTATCCTTTTATTTCCACTTTTCTTATTAAATTTACACATTTGGTTTTATTGGTTTCTTTAATTTTTTCCACCTATTTTCTATTTGTCTCAGTATTGGGTTTGTCATCCCAAATTGTCTTATCTTTGTGTGAAATTTTATATGTTCTCTATCATTTTCAAAGAGCATTAAATTATCAATCCCATTATCATCCTTAATTTCATTTATATGGTGTACTACTTCTTCCCTAAATAAATATCTTCCAATTTTATTCTCCACAACTAACCTATGCTCCCGCACATATTTGCTGCTTGCGTTTATATGTTCTGGAGAATAAATCCAAACATACCCATATGAATCTTTTCTTGTTCCCCCCTTCCATCTATGACTTTCCTTGCCTTCTTTAATATTTCTTTTTCCATTTTTTCTCCACAAATAAGAAAGAGCCTTTTTTGATTTTAGTAATTTTAATTTCATCAATTCGTGACCTATGCTATCCACACTCCTTCCTAATTGCTGTGACAATTCTAAGTTTGTGTATTTTTCAAAATTATTTTTTAAATAATTTATTTCTACATTATCCCATCTTATTTTTTTTATTCCAATTCTTGATGCCTTTTTTATAACACTATTTCTAGTTCTTCCAAGCTTTAAACAAAGTTGATTTATAGTTTTAACCTTATAATTTTCTTTTAAAAAACAAATTTCCCAATCCTTCCAAATTTTCTGTGTTTTTTTAATTTTCTTATATTTTGATATTCCCATTTATTTGTACCCCTCTTTTGCAATTCTCTTTTCTAAATTTCTTTTTTTCCTTGAGTTTCGTTTAGTCCTTTTGATTTTCTCCTTACAAATGCTTTTGCATATTGTGGTTGAATCTTTCCACAAATAACACATTCAACAGTCATAGTATTTGCTTCATCTTACAAAAACAAATCTCTCCTTCTATGCCCAACTCCTCAAATTTACTTAGTTCTTCCCAAGTGTATGTTTTGTATTTATTTAATTTATCTCTAAATCTTTTTTCTAATTGTTTAAGGGTTTCTCCTTTTTCAATTTATTTAACTTATCTATGCTTTCTTATATGTTTTTTTAGCTTCTTTCAAAACATCTTTAAACTTCTTTTTTGGATGTTTCTTGGAAGTCGCTTTTACATGAAGATTCCATGCTGTTGGTTTTCTTGCCATTTGTTTTTCCTCCATTTGTTTTAATTCTTTCCTTTTTGAATACTAAATATAAATAGATACATCCTATTATAAATAAAATTAATGATTGATAAAACTTAAATGTACTAAAAAAAACAGAAAGAACTCCAAAAATTATCAAACTATAACCTAAAAGTAAATGAAAGATTTTAGTATGGTTTTTTCTTTCTAATTCTCTGCCTATTAATTCTTCTTTATTCATTCTATATATTTCCCCCAATCCTTTTTATCTTTTAATTGTTCGTAATTATTCTTTAATGCCTCTAATCTTCTTTTTAAATATACTGGTTCTCCTTTATTCTTAACATTCTTGTGGAATTTCCTATGGCATTCAACACACAAAATAACAATATTTTCTTTATTTTCGAATCCACCATAACTTCTTGGGAGAATGTGGTGTTTTGTTAATTTATTCTTTTTTCCACAAATGTAACATTTACCCTTCCAATTTTTCAATTTCTCCTCCCTTTTCATTTTCTTCAAATTCTGTCCTAATTAATTCTTTTTTTGATTTCAATCCATATTTTTTCCTATACCATCTTCTATGGTCTCCTCCAATATAAACTAATCTTAATTGAAGCAATAAAGAAAGAATAATTAAAATAGCGGCAATTCTTCCTCCTTTTGGTGAAGGAATTTCTAAGAACACAAAAATAGCAACTCCAAATAAAAGAATAGAAAGTATTTTGGGATTAAATAAAGCTCTTATTTCTTGTCTTATCCCTTCCAAAAATCCTTTTAGGCTAAACACATATTTAAGAAATATTTTTAAATCTTCTTTCATTATAATTCCTTTGGTTCTTTTAGATTATTTTTCCACGTTAATAATCTATTAAAGTCTGTTTCAATAGCCATTAAATCTTTTTTTATTTCCTCTAACTCTTCATCTTTGTTTTTTAAAACTTGATGAATGTATGCAAAGGCAATAATGAAACAAGCCCCCATAATATAAATTAAAAAAGTGCTTACATCATGGAATCTAAACCACCACCTTTCTGTAGTCAAAATAATCACCATTATCCCAAAAATATAACCTATTAAAGAAAATTTAGTTATTTTCATTTTTTCTCCTTTTCATTGAAATTTGTTTTCTTTTATAACTTCTACTTCTTTTTTTAATTTTTTCTCTAAACTTGGGGTCTTTCTTATATCTTGTATTCATATATTCCCTAAAATATTCTTTTCTTTCAGGAGTATATTTTCTTAATCTTCCAAATTTTTTTACCCTTTCTCTATGCTTTTCATTTAGATGATATAATACTGTACAATAATTAACTTTTAAAGATGAGGCAATATATTTGTAAGAGTATCCCCTCTTCCTTAACTGCCTCATCTTCTGGATAATTTTTTTATCCAACCTACTTCCATTCACCATATAGGTGTTAAGAATATTAACTTTATAAACCTTTCTATTTATTTTAATATCTTCCTAGAATTTGCCCATCAAGGCGTTGCTTTCTTATATGCCCTCTTCCCCTCTTACTTTTTTTTACAAGAACAAAATCTTTTTTAACTCTAATGACTCCTGTTTTATCTCCTTTTCCTTTAACTGGTTTTCTTCCAGTCATTCTCCCAGTTTTTTTATTTTGGGTATAAGTTGTCCCATAACTTCTCTCTTTTGAAACATACCCCCCTGGAACTTTATAAAATACTTTCTTTTTAACCATCTTTATATTACACAATACATATATTTAAAACTTTTGTTTTAACCTTATTTTCTTTACATTCTTCTTAAAAAAACCAATTATTTCTTCGGTGAATAGAACAAAGAAAAAGATTATAAGCAATAGAAAAGTACCTAAAGAAGAATTAGAAGGAAAAATTTGTTTCCCATAATAATTTACTGCTTGACTTACATCTGAAAAATTATATCCTCCAAATAGGAGAAATATTGCTAATAAAACAATTATTATCCATCGCATTTTAAAATTTCTTTTTCAATTTAATTTTCTTAAAAAGCATAAATTCCCCATAAAATATCAACAAAATCAACAAAGCCATAGTAATAATTCTTCCTCTCTGTAAATTATTAGGAGATATTTTACCAGCTAGATAATCCCAATATTCCTGTAGGTCTTTTGGAATTCTAATAATTTTTATTAAAGAAGTTTCGCATTCTTCTAAATTATCAAAATAACCTTTAGGACACTCAATTTCATAAAAATATTCTGAAATACAAAAACTATCTTCAACTACTTGATAACATTTTATCATTCTAACTCCTCCACCCCCTCCAGGAGAGATTGGGGCAAGTCCTACTAACTCTAAAACCCAATTAATTGATTGAAGAATAGTTCTAAAAACAGAAATTGCCCTATCTTGAAATATTGAGAAACTTATGGTTTGGGAAATTGTTCTTGGAATGTCTTTCATTCTATCAAATGAATCAGAAATAGTGAGGGATTGTTCAGATGTTCTAAATCCTGAAAATAAACTTATTGCTGAGTCTGAGAAAAAGATATTTTGGGGTATTATTTTGAATCCAGTAAATAGTCTATTGATTGAATCTGAAAAAATAATTGATTGAGAAATTACTTCATCATAAATTCCTCCCCTAGTTCCAGTTCCAAAAATAGAAAAATATATGTTTTGTAAGGAGATTTTAAAACTTGCAAAAAGTCTTGTGAGTGAATCTGAAAAATAAATGTTCTGTGATGAAATTATGTTTCCTGCAAAAAGTCTTGTGATTGATGTTGAAAAGTAGATGTTTTGTGGTGGGTTTCTAAAACCTGAAAATAAAGAAGTTGTTGAATCTGAAAAGAGGATATTTTGGGTGGGTGTTGTAGTTCCTGAAAATAGTCTTGTGAAGGAATCTGATAAATAAATGTTTTGTAGTGAAGTTCTAAAACTATTAAGTAATCTTATAAAATCGTCTGAGAATAAAATGTTTTGATTTGAAACTCTTGTTCCTCCAAATAATCTAGTAAAAGTATCGCTAAATAAAATGTTTTGAGATTGTAATCTAAATCCTGAAAATAATCTAAACACAGAATCTGAAAAGAGGATATTTTGGGTGGGGTTTCTTATTGTTGTAACTAAATTATTTATTGAATCTGAAATTGTTAAGGATTGTGAGATTGTTCTTGTATTAGAACCTCCAGCTTCTGGAAGGCTAAAGGAAAAGTAGATATTGTGTGGTGATGTTCTAAAACTTGCAAGTAATCTTGTAAAGGAATCTGATAAAAAGGTATTTTGAGCTAGGAGTCTTAAACCTCCAAATAATCTCATTACAGAATCTCCTAAAGTTAGAGTTTGTGGTGCATTTCTTAGGCTTGAAAGTGTTGGGTCTGGTGAATCTGAAAAGAAAATATTTTGATTAGAGGTTTTAAATCCTGTAAGGAGATTTGAGACTAACACATTGAAAGTTATTGTTTGAGATGGGTTTCTGATTATTCCATATAAATTACTTATAGAATCTGAAATTGTTAGGGGTTGGTGGGGAGTTCTTAAACCTCCAAATGTTGAATCTGCTTCATCTGATAAATAAATGTTTTGAGTGGGCATTTTAAATCCTGTAAATAGTCTAAACATAAAATCTGAGAATAAAATGTTTTGCAATGAAGTTCTAAACCCATTAAGTATCCTTATAAAATCGTCTGAAAAGTAAATGTTTTGAGGGGAATTTCTAAATCCTTTAAATAATCTAAACACTGAATCTGAAAAGAGGATATTCTGTGATGGATTTCTCAGTGTTGTAATTAAATTAGAAATAGAATCTGAAATTGTTAAGGATTGAGGAATTGTTCTTAAAGATTGTCCCCCAGCTCCTGGAAGGTTTAAGGAAAAGTAAAGATTTTGATAAGCAAATCTTAATCCACCTAAAAGTCTAATTACAGAATCACCAAGAGTTAAAGTTTGGGGTGAGCTTCTTAGACTTGATAAGGTTGGGTCTGGTGAATCTGAAAAGAAGATGTTTTGATTTGAAGTTTTAAATCCTGTGAATAAATTTGAAATTAAGGCGTTGAAAGTTAGTGTTTGAGAGGGTGTTCTAATAATCCCAAATAGATTATTTACCACTGTTGAAAAATAGATATTTTGTGGTGA
>JAHIVR010000017.1 GCA_018816625.1 Nanobdellota archaeon
AATCTTCTTTTAAAGAACATTCAGAATCACTTCTACAAATTACTCCATCTTCGTATAAATCCAAATCACTTTTAGAATAATATTCTCCCCAAGTCCAAGTAACTGCTTTTTCTGGAGGCTCTTCTCCATTTTCACAATCAGCTAAACAATTAGTAATATTTTCTCCAGTTTCACAAACACTATTTCCACAAGTTGCGCAATCAGCAGGACAGTTTTCTCCGATATCACAATCTCCATCTCCACAAATAGATTCCCCTTCATTAATACATTGTGGGGGTTCAAACAAAAAACCTGAAAACCAAATGCAATTTGGATTTGCTTCACAAGTAGCTTCAGTATTATAATCTGAACATTCTTGAGGCACACTAATATCATTCTCACAAGAACCTAAAGAAGTATAAGGATATGTGGTTGGACAATTTGGGTAAGTATAATAATCACATTTATAGGTTCTTTGAGCACATTCACTTCCTTCAATTCTCCAACAATTAATATCAGAACCAGTACAAGGAGCAGAACAATAATTAAGAGAACTAGCAACATAAGGGATACTATTTTCTACAACTCCATCAACTGTGCATTTATATCCCCCATTTTCCCAAATTTCACATTGCTCGGTTTTACAATTTGAACCAGTTCCTTTCCAATCTTCACATTGAGAATCAGATGTGCATTCTCCATGTGGACAACAATAAATTTGGACTTTACAATCAGAAGTACAAGTTAAAAGTACTCCACTTTTATATTCTTTATATGGCACCCAAAGATTTCCCTGAACAAAAACATCAATTAAAGCATCTCCCCAACAAACAGCATTTATTTTTTCATTTGTAATGAGTAATTTTTCTCCAGAAGTCCATGCCCAATAATAATCATTCACCCCCCCTTGTTGTGAAACTTCTCTCCCAGCTTCAGTATATAATTTTACTGGGGAAGGGTTAGGCTTATCTGAACATAATCTTGCTTGACCAACAACAGAAAATTGTTCTATTCCAAAATTATGACTTAACCAAGACCAGAAATTAAAAGAAGTTTCCCCTTCAATATCTATAAATTCCTGAGCAGAAACACCTCCAACTAATAAAAGGACTATTCCTATACTAATAATTATTAAAGTAGCTTTTTTCATTTTTCTAAATAGGCAGGAGCGAAGCTAAATTGTGACAAGCTCCGCCTAGGAAAACCTGCCACTAATAATTCAACTTTAAATTAATTAAGCTAGCTACCCAAAGAGCAACGAATGCTACTAGATAAGTGTGGATTAAAATACCTATAATTGTCATTAAACTAGGTAACTTAAATCCATTCAAAATCAAGTAAAAAGGCACTGCTCCCCAAATAAGAACTGATGCTACTTTCCCTGCATTTCCTTTGAGTAATCCACTTGGAAAGATATTAGGTAATTTAAACCATCCTACCAATAAAGTTCCAAGAAGGATTGCAACCCAAGCAGAGACAAAAACGTAAACAAAAGTCATTAGGTCAAAATGGAAAGGTAAAACCCCTCCTATGAAACCCAATACCTTTTGTCCAACAGTTCCACTAACTACAGATGTTGCTGGCACAGACACAAACAAATTTTGAATATCCCCAATATTGAGGAGTCCAAATAACCAGCTTACAACCCAAACTGCAGCAGTTACTGGTAAAGCTAACAATGCTGAACCCTTATAATCAAATTTCATCTTTTTTCTCCTGATGTTTAATTAAGTATGCTTTTGGAAAATTCCAATTTTAATTCTATTTCAACTGAAGGTTTATTTCTTTTTAGCAATTAAGTAAATACCTAATCCAATCAACACTAACCAAATCCACTTATTCCCAATATCAAAACCTTTTGTAGTGCTTGAAATTTTGTTAATTCTCCCTAATGAATCTACAGTTACAGTTGCTGAACTTGTACCTACATTCCCTGTATAATCTGTAGAAGTGCAGGTAAACACATAATCCCCTTGATAATCAGTATCTAAAAAAGCAAGGGTTGTACTTTGGAGAGTCAAACTTGTTGAAGCTGGGCTGTCTCCAGTAGGATGTGTTACTGCAAAAGTTTCAGTAGGTGAGCTGTCTATTCCATCTGCTGTTGTACAGGAATAATCCAATCCTCTTCCATAAGACTGGCTTGCCCCAGACAAATCCACAAACAAAGTAGGTACTGGGTCTGTTGAATCAAATGTAATTGTTATAGTATCTCCTGTAGAAATATTATTTACATTTCCAGAGTCATTTCTAGTCCAGCAAGTTACATTATAAGTTGCTGCATCAGTATACCCTGAAATATCCACAGTTCCTGTAAAAGTTGTTTGGTTTGCTGAAGTATTTGCCACCAAAACTCCTAAAATATTTGATTCACTTATTGGACCACCTGTAACATTATAATAACAAGTTACATTCTTTGTATTCTCCATAAGTGTTGTTACATTCCAAGTAATTGAAGAAGTATAATTCCCTCTTGTTACTGGAACGTTTAGTGTGCTTGTCAATCCAGCAGAAGCTAAAGGAACAACTAACAAACTCAACATTACTAAAAGTCCTAAACCTAAAAATTTATTTATTTTCATTTTTCAATGAAGATTATCTTGTTTTATCTACAATAAATCCTATTATACACCCTATAGCCACCACAAAGACAGTAAGACTATAACTTCCAAACCAATCCCATGTTGAAGGAATCACAGAATCTAATAAATCTAATATCCAATTTCCTATGCTTGGATAAGAAATAATCAATCCAAGAACCCCCCCAAGAATTAGTCCGTCGTATGAACCAGTTTTTGACATTATGAAATTCTCCTAAAATTTAGGAAGAAAAAATTACTCTTCACATTTAATTTATATTTTTGCATTATTAAAGGAAAATTAGAAATTTGGGCTTAAATGTGAATTGGGTATTTTGTTTACTTTCAATTAAGGATTTTGTTCTTTATAAATCTTTTGTTTTTTCGTTTTTGAATTGAAAAATTATATCTTGATTTTCTGAATATTCATATTTATATCTTTCTGCTAACAAAGATTGAAAAAATTTAATCCAGTGTTCTCTATTATAATTTGTTTTCATATGGCAAGAGGAACATAAACTTATACAATTTTGGGGGATAGAAACCAATTTATCATAAGAAATGTGATGAATATCTAAAGCCCTACTTAATTTTTCTCTATGAATTCCGCACGCCATACACACTTGATTATCTCTTTTTCTAATTGCTCTTTTGAATTTGTCATTGAAAAATTTGTCATAAGGTTCAAACGAAGAACCACTATTCCAATTATGATGTTTTTCCAAAGCAATTTGTAAATATGGCTTATCTTTATTCCAAGGAATTTTTCCTTTTCTTAACACAGGTATGTTATTCTCCCTCAATATCCTTCTTATCACCGACCTACTCCAATTAAAAATTTTCCCTACTTTTTCTAAACTAAGTTCTTTTTTGTATAAATCTACAATTTTTTTTATTTCTAATTCATCTGGAAAATATTTTTGAGCAGACTTATTTCCTTTTCGTGCGATACTCATATTTTGTCTAGTTTTTATGCTTAATTTTTTATTTTTTCTAATTTCTGAGTTGCCTCTTATATGTATCTTCTTTTGTAAAAGCCTACTTTTAATTACATTTTTGGAAACATTAAATAATTTTGCAATTTTAGTTAAACAAAATTTTTTATCACAATATAATCTTATAATTTCTTCTTCCTGTTCTTTGGAAAATATTTTTGTCAGTCCGCTTAGCTTCCCAAATATCCATAATTTTTTCATTCTATGGCTTTGAGTCATATTAATATTATTTTCAATTAATAAACGGTGGATGGGTCCTGAACTCACTCCAAATTTATTTCCTATCTCTGTTGGGTTTTGTAACTCATTTTCATAAAGATTTATTATTTCCTTTATTTGTTCTTCAGTAAATTGTGTTTTCTTTTGTACTAATTTTCCAGAAGCAAATAATCTTTTCTTTCTATAACCAATATTTGTATTAATATTATTTTTCCTTAATACCTTAAAAATTGGTTTCTCCCTAACCCCAAAAATCTTTCCTATTTTTTTAGTACTAAATAAATCTTCTTCATAAAAATTAATAATCTTTTTTGTATCTTCTTCATTAAATGTTTTCTTGCTAGGCATTTTTTATCAACCCAAAGGCATCAAATTTATTAATGGAACAAATACATTTGATATGGTCTTTTCAGCAACAGAACTAAAGAAACTTATACTAGCAATAATATTTGCCTCCAAATGTAGTAAAATTGCGACCCGAAACTCTTGGAACCCAAGGATAAGTATACAAGAAATGAAAGCCATTATCCCCACTAAAATCAAAGCACTTTCATTTTCAAGTCCTTTTGCTGAGATGTGGAAGAATAAAAATGCAATTGAAATTGCAATAATTAAAACCATTGTTTTGGGGTTAAATAAACTCCTTCTATCTGTTGGAATCTTAAATATTGAGGCTAAAACATCAATTCCAACACAGAAAATCACATAAGTCTCAATGATTGGCACAGCTACAGCAAAAATTAAAAAGTTAAAA
>JAHIVR010000128.1 GCA_018816625.1 Nanobdellota archaeon
AGCCTCAGGGGGGAATTGAACCCCCGACCTATTGATTACGAATCAAACGCTCTACCGCTGAGCTACTGAGGCAATATTAATGACTGCCAAATAGTTTTTGATTTTATAAATCATAATACATCAAACACTAAGCTAGAAATTAACAAGTAAACTTACATATTTTAATCTTGCGTAGTAAACAAAATTGTTAAAAATAATCAATCTTTTTTCTGAAGAATGCTTGGCATAATCTGTGTTATTTGTTTTTAGAAATTTCCTAAACTTTGTGGTTCTCAATTCCCCCTTATTGTCAAGATAGATAAACTAGAAAGTAGAAGTGACTCTTTGAATACAAATAATTAAACTAATAATTATCCAAAGAGCGCACTAAGACCTTCTGCTGCAGCTTCTTTCTTCTCTTCTTTTGGCTTCTCTTCCTTCTTCTCAACAGGAGCAACACTAGCCGGAGCAGCCGCAACTAAACTTGCGTTCTCTAACTCTTTCGCTATGTCAACACCCTTCAAACTGGCAACAAGACTCTTAATTTGTGATTCGTTAGTCTCAGCACCAGCAGCTACAACAACTTTCTTCAAATTCTCTTCGCTTATGTCTTTTCCTAACTTATGCAACAAAAGCGCTGCGTATGTGTATTCCATTTTATTTTCCTTCTCCCGAACTGTCCTCGCTAGGACGTTCGCTTTCTGAAGATTTATCTTCAGAATCCGAGGGTTTATTTTCAGGAGTTTGAGTCTCTTCAATTTTATCTTCAGCAGATTTTTCTTGAATAGGGGCTAAACTATTAAGTGCTTTCTCATGACTTGCGGCTTTTCCAAGCAAAAAGGTGATTGTCTCTTTAGTAGGATATCCTATCTCAACTGAAAAAGCCAAAGCCTTGCTATAAGCCTCTTTTAATTCTCCCAATGTCCCTTGAGGGTCTATATTAATATCTAAGTATAGTTTTCCTTCTTTTATGTCGAAAGCAGCAACAGGAATAAACCCTATCGTAAATGGCCTTATATCAAGTTTATTCATTAATGCTGCAGCACCAGCAGATATTTTCCCACCCTCTTTAACTAATACTTTTGATTGTTTAATGTGAATCTTACCCTTATCAATTTGTATTTGTATTCCCAAGGCACCCAATTCAGAGATTGCAGGTCCTGGAACAAGGTCAGTAGGGCCCTCCTCTATAACAATGTCTTTTGGAGCTTCTTGTCCGGCCTTTGCTTTTGCCGGGCTTTTATTTTTTATAAGCTCTGCAGCAAGTTCAAAAGAATCTAAATCTGAAAAAAGAATTGCAACACTCTCAGTTATACTTTCTTTAAGCTTTTTTACTGCCTCGTTCCCAGATTGATCCAACGCCCTAAATATCAAAGATTTTTTAGGAACTTTTACAATTGCTTTTCCCCTGAGTTTCTTTCCTATTTCTTGAAATTGGCCACCAGGAATATTTTTAATAGATGCAATCAATATTGTTTTCTTATTCTTTACAAGTTTTTTTAGAGTTTCAACTTCCTTCGTCTTTCTTTCCGGTATTACTGCAACAGATTTTTTAGTGTTTTTAGGGGTCATCTTACTTTTATTTTAATAGGTTTAGTCATAGTGAATTTTACTTCTAGATTCTTTATGTTTTCTTTATCTCTTGGCAGTTCTTTTATTAGAGCATTGAAGACCGATATTATATTCTCAACAATTTTACCATCTTCCATACTTTGTTTTGCAATAGGGACCTTTATGCTTGCCTCTTTTGTCCTTATCTTTACGCTTTTATTCACTTTGTCCTTCAAAGGAGCTATTGTTTTATCATCAACATTCATCACAATTCCTAGTTGTGGGGAGGGCATTTTCCCGGCAGGTCCTAAGACCCTTCCAAAAGTTGTAGCGACCTTTGGCATAAGACTTGCCTGAGCAATAAAGAAATCATATTTTTTTACAAGCTTTTTTAATGCTTTTTTATCATTATATTTTTTGAATTCATCTTGGGTTATGGTGTCAACAACAGGATTTTTTGCCTCTAAGAAAGCAGCAATTCTTTTTTCCTTTATTTTATGTGGGACACTAATAAAAACGTTTAGAGTATCTTTTTTTGTATTAAATTTTTGGAGATTTATAATTAGGTCTACTGTCTGGTCAAACTTTCTTTCCTTATTTTTTCTTAATTCAGTTAATGCTTTCTTTAATTCTTCTTTAAGTTCCATTTCGTGTTTAACCTCCCAAATTATGCGTTACAAGCCTAGATTGTATCTTGTAGCGATATGGTTCAATCGGTTAAGATTGGGAGATTTTGGTCATTTATAAACCTTACCATAATAATCCTTTGGAATGACCACGCTTGGGCGTTTAGGATGGCTTAGAATAATAATCCTTAAAAACTCAGAGGGTATTTTCAAATAATGGAACTAATAGCTTTATTATCAAGTGG
>JAHIVR010000129.1 GCA_018816625.1 Nanobdellota archaeon
TCAACATCAACAGGATAATTCCAAGGAGCAACATTACACTCACTTCTCAATCTATAATCACAATCATACTTTATAGCCTCAACTCCGTGTAGACTAACAATTACAAATAATAAAACTAACAATAGTAAAGTACTTTTCACCCTCATTTTCACAGGAAGAATAGGTAAAATGGTTTTATAAATATTCTCATCCTTTAACGACAATCAGCGGTTTTAATCTAACGACCTTTTTACTTATCCCAAGTTCATCAACGGTTCTAACAACCTCATCAATATCTTTGTATACTTCCGGAGCCTCTTCTGCAATTGATTTCCAACTACCAGATTTAATTTCTATACCCCTTTTTCTCAAATCTTCTTTAACCGTCTCCCCCCTAAACTCGTGAAGAGCCTTGCTTCTGCTCTTTACTCTCCCAGCCCCGTGAACAGTAGATCCAAAAGTTAATTCCTCAGATTTTTTTGTACCAACAAGAACATAAGAACTAGTCCCCATGCTCCCAGGGATTATCACCGGCTGTCCAACATCCCTGTAGGTTTTTGGTATTTCCTTTCTTCCTTTCCCAAAACTCCTAGTTGCACCCTTTCTATGAACGCACACCTCTTGTGATTCTCCCCCAACAATATGTTTTTCGTATTTTGCTATATTATGACACACATCATAAACAACTTCTGTTTTTGATTTAGGGAAAAGGCATTTCATTTCTTCTCTTATCCAGTGAGTTATTAATTGTCTATTAGAGAAAGCAAAATTAGCAGCAGCCGCCATTGCGGCAAAATAATCTTTTCCTAATTTACTCTTTATTGGGGCATTTATTAACTCTCTATCTGGGAGGTCCTTAAATCCGTATTCATTTTCCATGAGCCTTATGTAATCACTAGCAATCTGGTGTCCCAACCCCCTTGAACCACAATGAATCATTATTGTTACCTGGTCTTTTTCCAAACCGTATGCTTTGGCAATTTTTTTATCGTAAATACCCTCTACATATTGCACTTCAAGAAAATGATTTCCGGCTCCAAGAGTTCCCAACTGCCCTATTCCTCTTTGGATGGCTCTATCAGAGACTTTACTAGCATCTGCCCCAAGTATTCTTCCTTCCTCCTCCATATGAAGATAATCTTCCTTTTCTCCATATCCTTTACTAACCATATACGGGGCGCCCCCTTCCAGTATTTTTTTCAATTCATCTTTTGTCATCTGAAATTTGCTTCCTCTTCCAACACCGGAAGGAATCTTCCTATATAGGGCGTCAACAATCTCTTTTTGCCTTTTTTGTATATCTTTTTTCTTTAGATTAGTTCTTAATAATCGCACCCCACAATTAATATCATATCCCACTCCTCCAGGAGAGATAACCCCCTTATCTATATCGAATGCGGCAACGCCTCCAATAGGAAAACCATAACCGACATGCATGTCACTTAATCCAATAGAATATTCCAGTATTCCTGGTAATTGGGCCACATTGGCGACTTGTTTTAAAGAATCCTCTTCTACCTCCTCTAAAAGCCTTTCTGAAAAAATTATTCTTCCAGGGACCAGCATCCCTCCTAATCTTGGAAACTCATAAATTCCTTCCCGTATTTTTTTTAATTTTTTTTTGTATACCATTTTCTGTTAAATATCTTAAGATTTAAAGAGGTTGGGGATGACCTTTAAATCTATTAGTTTCTGAACATCTTCTTTCTTATTAATATTCATTTCGTAATAAATTGTCCCTAAGCCATTAATTCTTTGATTAACCAAACTATGGAGGTTATAGAACTGTTTTAGAAAGATTTGTAGGTTTTTTAAATTTTGTTCTTCTTTTGAAATTATCCTAACATATTTTTTCCTATTTATTCTACACTTTTCAATCATTATCCTCTTAATAAATTTCCTACATGTTTTTTCTTTTTTTGGGAAGATCCAAACATAGATTACATAATCCTCTAAGGCTTTGTCAAGTTTTTTTGATTTATCTGGATGTAGAAATCCTATTTTTTCTTTGAATTTCCTTAAATTTTCTTTCCCATAAATAATTATCCTAAATATCCCTCTTTTTTTATTTTCTTTTTTTATTGTTTTTATTTTCAATCTATTTAAGAAAGAAATTATTTGATTTAATCCCTTTTCATTAATTGTATCAAGTCCAACATGCCTATTTTGGCGTGTTTTACAAAAAACCCATCCCTCACAATCAAAAAATGATCTCAACCAGATCCGGGCCAACTTTCTATTTAATTTTGGCATTCTCCATTCTCTTGAATAAAAACTTTTAAACGCCCCAACCAATTCTTCATATGTTTTTTTATTTTGGACAACACATCTTTCTCCCAAGATTAATCTAGGATTAATTCCAAAATATTTATAAAATCTTCTTTGAAAATCTTTTAATAGCTTTTCATTGGTGTTTCTGAATCCAATATAATAATATTTATTTTTTTGACTTTTGGGGTTCTTTATAACATAACCATCTCCACATAAATAAGCATGAATCGCAGCCAAATTCTCATCGAATTTCATAAATTATTAAAGAAGTTAAAGTTTAAATACCTTGTGTTTATCTGCTACTGCATCCTCTCTTCTTTTGGAATCTCCCAAACGTGTTTTGAAACTTTTTTAATGTTCGCCATCCTACTATCTCCATGCCGTTTTGTCTTAAAAAAACTTTCCTTGAGAGAATAGCCGATTCATTGGGAATAAATAAGAGGTTTTCCAGAATTGAAGAGGATATTATTGATTACAGGGAGGGGATAATTGTAAGTCCGGTGCAAGCAACACTTTTTGAATATGGGGATATTAAAGCTGGAAAGCTAACCTCAAAGAATAATAGAGAAATAAATCTAAGAGATTTAATAGGAGATAAAGAAAAAATATTCTCAAAAGGATTTTTTCTTAACTTTTATCTCTCCCCAAAAGATAAACACTATTTTAGGATTCCATATAATGGGAAATTTACAGATACTTTCTTTAATAAAGGCAAATCAAAAATACCCGTCTTTATTGGATTAGACAGCCTTTTACATTCAAGTAAGTTCTTTCAAAAGGCGATTAAGAATAATGCTAGCATATCTTGCATTCTTAAAACCAAACACTTTCCAATACTTCTGATTCCAGTAGGATCTTTATTTGTTAACGGAATACACATTTATTCCAAAGAGAATACTTCTTACAAGAAAGGAAAGGTTTTTGGTCACTTTGGCCTTGGTTCGAGCATGCTTTTGTGTTTTCCAGATAAAGATAAAATAAGACTTTTAATAAAGAAGGGACAAAAAGTATCTTTGGGCCAGGCAATAATCGAGATAAAGGGATAATTTTATAAAGTCATAAATGGAGAATGAATTATGGCTACCTTAAGAAAGATAATAGGAACAACCCTCATGATGGCTGGGCTTTTAGGAGGATTTGGGGCAATGGATGAAGTTAAAAAAGATAATTATGTGCCTGCTGGGATGTGTCTCGCATCTGCATTTACTGGAGCTTACATTCTGAGAAAAGAAAATAGTTCTTAAATATCCAAGACTACCTGCGCAATCCACTTACCATTTTTTTCTTCTATAAACATATCATTATAAGTAATTGCTTTTATATGCATATCTAAATCATAATTAGATGAATCATCTCCAATAACCTCTGCATCCAATCTCTTATTGTCCTTGCTTATTTTTACTCGTACTTTTCCAGCCAAAAAATGTTTGGCGTCTATTAAAAACAAAAATTCCTCAAGGAAGTTGTACATTAAACTGCCCAAATCTTTTCCATCAATACTGAATTTGAATGTTTTCTGGGTTTTTACTTTCCCACCATAAACAGATTCTAGTAGGGCTAATGCCGAGTTTTCAAATGTTTCTTCTAGGTTTTTTCCGTATGCTTGAAATTTTATATCTGCAGTATGCTCAAGGA
>JAHIVR010000212.1 GCA_018816625.1 Nanobdellota archaeon
CATTCGTGTCCCGGCTGCATTGGGCGATGACGCACGGTGGAATCGTAATAAGTTCGGACGGTGGAACGCTGATTGGCCGTAATGAAAAGCCTCTTAGAGAAAATCCAAGATGCGATACTTCGAAACCGTCCTCGCAGTGGCCGCAACATCAAGGCCACGCAAACCGCAGATGGCGTGAAGCTCGATTTCGTGCCTGACGAAGAAAGTAAAGATGGCGGTGGTGGTGGCGGTGACAGTCTGCACCGCGTCAAGATTAGTGGCGTGCATCCACAAAGTCCAACGGGCGGTTCCGCAAAGTACATTATGCTCGGTGATCTATACGACAACGCGGAAGGGTTTGAAGGGTCTGTGTCGGAATCGGGCGTGACTGTGATTCCTGGGCATCTGGCAGACGGGGAATATCCGTCAACAACCCTTCGTGATGTCTGCGCGGTGAAACGCACCGCTACATGGACGAACATTGTAGGAAATCCGGTTACGGAAACTGTGTACGAAATCAACGTCCCAAGGTTCAGCTAGTGGCGTATATCACATTCAACGAAAGTTGGACGGATTGTGATTGGAACGGGGGCTATACGTTGAATTGGCCCGACGATCCAGATGGATACGTCGATGTTCCGCTTATCCCGTACATGGAAGCGTTGAGACAGGCAACGGTTCAACGTTGCGATGCCCTTGTGGCGAACGGGCGCACGTTGAGCGGTCAAGCTGCGGCGGGACATGCGTGGTTGGCTGGGATGGATTGGGGCATTCCGGGCACGAAGTCGAATGTTCTTCCGACGTACATTGACAAGGTGATAGATGACGAATTCATTGCCGGGCATTGGACACAAGGATTTTTGGACCATGTAAACGCCCCTGGCGGCGTCGGGTCGTGGGATCATAGTTCAGGCAATCCAGCAACGTGGACGGAAGCAAATATGTTGGCGCATATCGGGACGCCCGTCCGGATCGTCGGGCCTACCTCCGGGCGACATCCATATCCTGAATCGGCTTGGGTTCATCAGGTGAAGTTGATACTGGAAAATTGCAAATGGAGTCGCCGCGACCTATTGAAAAACACTGGCGGCGGCGGGGATTCGTGGCCAGAAGAAGAGTACGTCTACAATCCAGACGGGACGATAGCTTATATCGAACCGGGGAGGGAACAAGCGGCGTATCCGTTCTGTTGGTTGACGTACAAAGGGGCGTACACATATTTTCAGAACGACAATTATCCGGCCCCGAATACATGGGTTGAAGCGTTGACGCAAGCGGCATTAGCCGGGCGACATACGAATTCGCTTATGTATGACGAGCAATTTCACGCCGCTAATGCGGGGCGGTTGACGGCGCGTAATCAAGGGACATGGTTAGGGGGTCACGGTCAACACATTATCAGACAGAGCAATATGCGCCTTGTTAACACGAATCCGCAACCACTTGCTTGTCAGTGTGATTGGTACATAGATTCAGAATCCCCGGAAGGGATGGGTTTTTCTCTGGTCAAGTCGTATTCGATCTTCGCGCCGATGGGGGTTTGGGATTTTGAAGGGTACAATCTATATCGTTCCGACACAATGACACCGGGGCAGGTTATCACGTCGGATTGGTTGCTTCCTGAACCGCGTGTATATCCCCCCGATCCTTACCCTTACGCGATAGGGTTGGGATACACGTTTCCTGGGCCGTTGAGCGAGACAGGCGCGAATGTGGGTTGCGCAATTTTGAACGCGTTCGCTGCGCAGAATCACGCGGTCCCCGGCGGGTTCACAGTGCAATGACGAGGGTCGGTCAATGAACACAATCGCATTGCGAGTCGATACTACACATCGTCGGTGGAATGATTTTCCAAAGAGGCACTTCAATGGCTATTGAGCATGTCACATTTGCGCTCGCACACAACTTCGCGGAGAGTGGCTACCGAATGGTTGCTGGACTCCCGTCGTTGATTCCGGCGAACGTATCTATGGAAGTCGCGTTGACTCTCATGGAAAATGAAACTGACGCGCTGGACTGCACCGGTGCGACGTGCTCGATGTATGGGCGTCCTCTTGAGTCTCCGGTTGAAGAGGTCGCGCTTGGCACTGGCGTAGTGTCTGGCGGCTCGAACAACGTGGTGACGTTCACGATTCCGAAGAACACGATTCCCGAGGGGTGGTCTTTGTATGCCGCGACCCGCTTCCGTTGGGTGATCGAGAATGGCGCGGGAGTGCATCTGGCCGAGGTGTTCCAAGAGGGAATCAAGATCAAGTCCGTAAACGACAACGACTCCCTCATCTTCCCGTACAGTGAGGACATTGCTGTATCGGTCTACACGATCTCAACTCCAACCACATTGACAGATAAGCCGGGGTGGCGAGTGATTCTCATTGATGGTACTACCGTCAAATTGCCTGACATATCTGCGTCGGTGTACGAGCAAGTCTTGTGGGTGCAGGGCATTGGCGCTACCGGGAACATCCTCAATCCGAACGGCACCACGATCAACAACGTAGCTGGGAATCAAACCCTTGTGCAGTTTGACGGGTTGATCCTCATTCAGCACGGAACCGAATGGATCGCAATTAACCCGAGCGTGACCATTCCATGAGTACTGAGTATTGCCCAACAAGTATCGTTGACGTGACCGGAGACACAACGCTTCCGGCCTACAAAGGCACGTTGTTTGCGCGGCTCGATCTCAGTGCGGCAGCGACGATCACGCTTCCTGACGCTGCATTGTGGGGTACGATCATAATGATTGTTGTTCCTAACCCGCTTGCGTCGGCTACGCTCAAGACAACCGACTCGCAGACCATCAACGGCCAGTCCGCTTTCCCCACGTTGTCTATGACTGGCGACGGCTATATCTTGCATTCTGACGGCTCGAATGTATTCATGCGTAACCCGACAATGGTTATCTACTATCCGTAGGAGAGTTCGATGAAGAGACTCGCAATTGCCCTTTGCTTGGCATCGGCGGCGTTAGCGTTTGGTGACAGGAACCTGCGGATAAACGAGGCTTCTGCCCCGGCAAACGGAGCGCTACTCAAGTTCGACTCTACGAATTGGCGCGGAATCACGACAACGGCATCGGACATCGACGCCTTACTTGTCAGCGGGCAGAGCTTTGGCAATCTTACACTGGCTGACGGTTCGATCACCGATGCGAGCGGTGCGATCTCGTTTGGCGACGAAAACCTGAGCACTACCGGGACGTTTACAGTCGGAGACGCGCTTACGGTTGGGACGTTGCTTATGGCCGATGCCACGTCGGCTACGATTGCGACCGGGACGCTTACCGTCACACAGTCAGCGCATACCGTGCTTGGGGAGGGCGCTGCGTCCGACGACCTGGACACGATTGCGGGACTGACTGCGACGGATACATGGCTTGTTTTGCGACCCGGCGACGCGGCGCAGGACATCACCATAAAGCACGGGACCGGCAACATTGTTACCAGCGACGGGGCCGATTACGATATCCCCGACAACGGCTTTGTGTTGATGATCTACGACGGTAGCAACTGGCGGCTCCTGAGCGCTGGTGGGGGCGGGGCATCTGCGGCAGCAGACGTTACCTTTTCGCCAACCGGCACGATTGCCGGGACCAACGTACAGACGGCGCTTGCCGAGGTGGCGTCTGAAGCCGTGCCAGTGTCGAGCGCAACGCCGACGTACTGCGTGGCGTTTACCATCCCAGACGAGCCCGACGACGACGCGCAACACTACCAGATCGAGATTGACGACACTGCCGACTTTTCGAGCG
>JAHIVR010000130.1 GCA_018816625.1 Nanobdellota archaeon
AGGTTTGTAAGAGTTATGTTTCTGGGGTGGTTCCTAGTGGTGGGGCAACTCTGGATTTACTTACAGAACCAGATTCACCTCCTCAATTCATGGGAAGGTTTGACGAGATTCCTTATACTACTGTAACAAATCCTCCTCAATCCCAATACAAAGTGTTCTACCATATATACGCAGGAAATGATAGGGGGGTTTATTATAAGGTTTATTTAAAGGGCTCTGGAGCAAACTCTTATTTTCAAGACACAGGATTGACAAGAATACTGGTTTCAGATTATATTGCTAAAGGAGATTTCAAGACGGACACTATAGACTTCACGGCTCCTTCGGGATATCAAGAGATGTGTATTGTTGTAAATGATCAAGAAGAGTGTGGGTTCCAAGAAGTTACAACAAACTTTGCATTGAACTATCTGAGAGAGATTTATGTTGCCGATCAGGCTGCAAATATGGATGTAAGGTCTGAAACAGAGTGTGTTGCAGGAAGCAGGAGTTTGTATTCTTTGATAAATCCAAACCTACAGGAAGGAGCTGATGAGGCATTGAGCCCACAGATATACAATAGAGGGTTGATAAGAATCTGTGCTACGAATGATCCTGGCAATCCTACAGATCCGTATGCCGGAGGGGAAGACGCAAGGTGGATAAAGGTTGGGTATTGTGATGATCCAAGCATGGGTTGTTGGTTAGATACTTACTCTGTTGAGAATATAATTGATAATGCAAATATAAAAGATCCTTTATTACAAAATTCCGAGCAAAAAGCTTTACAAGCTCTGGCTGATGGTCCGGGATATTTAAATGATAATGAATTTGCGGATGCTGTTTCTCAATTATCTGGTGGGTCTAAAGAGAAAATAGATACGCTAACGGCATTAATGGATCAGGTTGTTTGGAATAGGCACAGAGGACATCTTTTCTATCTTAGAGGAAACGAGTATTATAATCTTACTGATTATTTCAACGCTAGACTTAATGAGGCGGCTAGTGTTGGGGATGAACAGGAGCCAACAAATCCTAGTTACATCTCTCCTGTGTTTGAGTTTAAAGACGGGACTGGTTCTAATAATATTCATTATAAGTTTATTGGTGGGAGATGGGAATGGTCTCCTAATGAACAGGATTGGGCTTATACAAATGATACTTATGTCATAACCGGTAGCGGTAGGCAAGAGCCTCCTGGGAAGGATTTTACTTTCATTAAATCTTTGGCCAAGGATAATTATTTGGTGGGATTGAAAAAACTTTTAGACAGAACTTTGAGGGATAATGAGGGGGTTGGGGCACTTGGAACAATTGGGGATGCTCTTGGAGGAAAACCAAAATTAGTAACTTCTAAAGTAGGGTTTGACAGCGATAGAGTCTTTACTGTGGATTTAGGAGAAGATGCTGAAAAGATTTTAATTAAATTTGATGGTGGTTGGTCATGGAGGTTTAATAGGGATAATCAGTGGTTTGGTGTTAATCAAATAGATGTTTCTAATTATTATGCTAATTCTCCTGATGCTCCTGAACTTTCAATAAGAGGAATCACTCTTATAAGAGCTTTACAAGAATCAGGACTAACACTTTATGAAGGAGGAATAATTATTTTTGATGTTGATACTTTAAGTCTTTTTGCGGGTCTTTCTGATGAACAACTTTGTAAAATAGATACAACATGCGAAGATTATCTTAATAAGTTAGATTGCGATACAGACCCTTGTAATACTTATGGGGATTGTTTGTGGACTGAGAGTGCTGTTAGAGATGCTTGTGTTGCTCGTGATTCTTATACTCCTTCTGGGGGAGAGGAAAAAGGATGTTGTAATTATAGGTCAGCTGATTATATGGCATTAATGTGTACAACTTCTAAAGATGTTTGCGATTATTATAGTTTTGAATGGGTTGAAAGAGGAGAGTGCAGAGATGATAAGTGTGTTTTGGGGGAAGAAGACGAACTTGGAGATTTTAAAGCGACTACTGTTTTTGAATTTAAGGGATTAGTAGATAATATTTATTATACTTTTTATCAGGATAGGTGGTGGTGGAGTTTGAAAGAGAATAATGATTGGCATCTTATTTCTGGAACTGTTACTGGTCTTTCTTCGGAAGGAGATTTCCCTTTGGCACATAAAGATGTTCTTGATGTTTTGAAGTTGTATAATGTAGATTATAAAGAAGGACTTGTTAGTTTAGTTAATAAAGCAAAAGAGAGAGATGCTGTTTTTTCTTCTGGAGAAATTATTTTTGAAAATAATGTTTTTAAATTTGAGAGGGTTAGGTTTAGGTTTGATGGGGATTGGAAGTGGGTTTTTGGGGATGAGTTAAGATGGAATGGGGAATGGCTTGAAACAAATCAAGAAGGTATAAATCATGCTCTGGATGATTCATCTTTTGCTTCAAGTGTTGATGAAAGGAGTTTTATTTTAGCTTTGGAAGGAAAGGGATATGCCGAAGGGGTGGAAGTTATTTTTGATATCAATTCTTTTTGGGTTCCTAGTTTTAGCAACTTGGAAGAAATTAGAAAAGAATATGGAGATGACATGGTTGATTTAATCGATGGGAAAACAAAATGCGGGAATTGTGATGGTGGCTTTTTTGGAGTTTGCAGTGAAGAAGAGTGTGAAGCTCTTGGGGAATATTTAAATAAAAATTGTGTTTCTGAGGATAAGTCATTTTGGTGGGGGGTTAATTGTGAAGAAGTTGTTGAGGAAGAAGAAATAAGTGAAGGAGAAACTTCTGGACAACCAGATCCGGAACCATACTCTGATTTGTATTGTAATTCTGTTGTTACTTGCCAATATGCAGTTGGTTCTGAATTGAAGAAGCTGGCTGTTGCTAAAAAACAGGAGCTTTCTATTAGTGATGCTGAAGTTAAAAGAGATACGGGAGCAGAATCTTTTGAGTGTTTGGTCTTGCAGTTGGCTTATCAGGAAAGTACTCTGAGACATTGTAAGCAGATAAATATTGAAGGAAATCCTTTGTATTGTGATGGAAAGGGGGAGGACACGCTTCCTTCTGGAGATGGTTTAAGTTATGGAGTTATGCAAATAGCTCCTAGATGGCATCCCGATGTTGATGTTTTTGTTTTTGAAGAGAATGCAAAAGAAGGTATTGAATTTTTAGCTAGCCTTTATCGAGATACAGAAAAATACTATGCTTGTAAAGATGAGACTTATTCTGGTTGGACGTGGGCTTTGAGAGGATATAACGGGTGGAATACAGATTGTAGTAAAGGGGATGTTGATTATGTGGAAAATGTGATAAATAGGAAAGATGAAATTGCTTCTTTGTTTCCGGAATGTGCTTGATTCTAAAGCTTTTTATATAGTTATTTTGTAATTTTATTGGATGCGGGAATGCCAGAGTGGTCAAATGGGCTGGATTTAGGCTCCAGTAGCTTAGTGCTTACCTAGGTTCGAATCCTAGTTCCCGCATAATTTAAAGAATTATTTTTTCCTGCCCTCTGATTCTTTTTGCTTAATTTTGTCTTCTAGTTTGAGTTTTTCAATTAATTCTTTGTATCTGTTTCTAATTGTCACTTCTGTTATTCCTGCTATGTCTGCAACTTCCCTTTGTGTTTTCTTTTCATCATTCATCAATGCAGCAACGTATAATGCCGCAGCTGCAATTCCTGCTGGACCTCTTCCACTCGTTAGTTCAACACCTTCTGCTTGTTTTAGAACTTTGAGGGCGTCATTCTGAGTCTTTGGAGAGAGCTTTAGAACAGATGAGAATCTTGATATGTAATCTTTTGGAGAGGATTGTTTAACCTTTATTCCAAGCTTTCTTATTATGAAACGATATGTTCGGCCAATCTCTTTTCTTTCAACATCTGAGGCTGTAGCCATTTCGTCAAGAGTTCTTGGAATGTTGTAGGAACGACATGCTGCGTATAAACATGCAGCAATAACTGATTCCATCGATCTTCCTCTAACTAAACCTCTTTGAAGAACATAATTATATATCCTAGATGCTTCGTCTCTTACAACGTTTGGAAGATTAAGGTAGGAGGATATAACTCTAAGTTCTGCCATTGCAAGTCTGAGATTCCTTTAAATAGAAGTTGAGACTCTCTCTTGCCATTTTTTTAAACGTAGGAATTTACGGGTTTGTTTTGGCTCTAGTTTGTATATGTCAGATATCTCTCCAACATTTGTTGTAAGGCCTTTGTCAAATTTTTGCATAGAGGTTGGAGCTCCTCCACGTCCTTTTTTCTCAGATTTATCGAATTTTCCCCCAGAATCTCCTCCAGAATCAACCATTTTCTCTTCAACAACAAGACCACAGTCATTACATATTATCTCTCCAAGATGGGGATCAAATGTGAGATTTATACTATCACATTCAGGACATTTTTTAACGAAGCTCATTTTGTTTTTAGAATATTTAACTTGTTTTGAATTTATCGCAACCTTTATAAATGTTTTGGCTTTTTAAAGCTTTCTTTTTATGTAGTTATGTTTTAGAAGTAAAAAACAAGGATAATTCTTTCTGAATTATTCTTTTTTAATCAAGATACCATTAATAACTCCTTCCTGGGTTGGTCGGTTCGTTATTTTTGCATGGCCTAACTCTGTGTCAACTATTGTGCCTTTTGTTAGAATATTTTGTCTTGCTAAAAATCTGTTTGATGGAGTTTCCAAAACATTCTTTATTTCAACTTTTTTCTTTCCCAAATTGATAAATTTTCCAGAGAGCAATACTGTTTTCTTTTTTCCACCCCTACCACGAATATTTTTTCTTTTATCTTTATCTAATTTCACAATTCTTTTTTGTCCAGATTCCTCTCGGGATTTCTTCTTTCTTCTTTTAATATATTTTCCACCTGATGCTTTTCTTCCAAGTTTCATGAATGGAAAGAGAAAAATAGGTTTATATAAGTTTTTATTTCATTTTTTTACGAAATGTTTAAAAACACAGTACGCAAATGTATTTTATGGTTAACGGAATTGAAAGACCATTGGATTTGTTAAATAACTCGAAGGGAAAAGAAATCCTTGTTCACCTTAAAGGTGATAAGCAGTTTGTTGGGACTCTTTTAGCATTTGATATACACATCAACCTCGTGTTAGATAACATAAAGGAAATGCAAAATGGCGAGATAAAAAGAAACCTTGGATTGACTTTTCTAAGAGGGGATACAATTATCTTTATTTCTCCGGCCTCAACAGCCCTGAAAAAAGAATAAGCGTTTTTACCATTAGTTTCGCAAGGTCCAGGAATTAAGATTAGTGAATACTTCATAGGTTTTATAAATTTCTTCTCCTTTTCTTTATTCATGGGTTTATGGTTTTGGATTAAATGGAAGAGAACAAGAAATCCTTTGTGGTTAATCTTAGCATTAGTTGAAATTCTTATACCTGCAATAGTGTTAATATACGCTCTCATAGTTATTAATTCTTAATTCAATAGATATTTATACTAAATTTTACTTTAAAAATTATGACAGTTAAATTAACATTCTTAGGAACAGCAGACCAAATACCTAGTGCTAACAGGAACCATAGCGCTTTACTTTTAACTTATGAGGGAGAGAATATCTTGGTTGATTGTGGGGAGGGAACGCAGAGACAGTTTAGGAAAGCGAAGATTAATCCTTGTAAGGTTACAAGAATACTCATTACTCACTGGCATGGTGATCATGTTTTAGGGTTGCCTGGACTGTTATCCACTCTTGCGCTTTCTGGTTATAATAAAACACTCTACATTTATGGTCCAAAAGGCACTGAAGAGTTTGTTAAGGAATTATTGAAAGTTTTTGGATTTAAGAAAAAATATGAAATTAAAGTAGAGGAGGTTGATGGAAAGTTTTACGAGACTAAAGATTTTTATTTGGAGGCAGAGAAGATGGAACACGGAATTCCTTGTAATGCTTATAATTTTGTTAAGAAGGGAACGAAAAGAATAGACAAGAAAAAGCTTAAGAAATATAAGTTAAAACACGGTCCTCACATGGCTAATCTTAAACAAGGAAAAGATATTGTTTATGAAGGGAAGAGGTATACGGCAAAAGATTTAGTTTATAATGAAAATGGCAAGAAAATAAGTTTTGTCTTTGATACACTAGATAATAAAAGAATTATTTCTTTTGTTAAGGATGCTGATTTGTTTGTGTGTGAATCTTCTTTTGATGATGAATTAAAAGACCATGCTAAAGAGCACTTGCATATGACCAATGTCCAAGCTGCTGAAAAAGCTAAGAAAGCAAATGTCAAAAAATTAGTTTTAACCCATTTAAGTATGAGATATGAAAAAGACCCTAAAATTATACTCAACAAAGCAAAAAAAGTGTTTAAGAATACGGTTTTGGCCAGAGATTTTGACGTTTTCTCTGTATAGAAACCTTTTAAATATATATAATTCTTGATTTTATAATGCCCGGGTAGCTCAGCCTGGATAGAGCACCTGCCTTCTAACTGAAGGACAAGCCTTCGTATGCTTCGTTGGCTTCCACCGAAGAAAGCAGGGGGTCGCAGGTTCGAATCCTGTCCCGGGCATTATCCAAAATGATAAAAGACAATATGATGCCCGACTTTCCGTTGGAAGGGAAATATGTTGCAATGCTTGCCCCAAGTTTTGTTGTGGAATTTGAATACCCTTCTATTGTTTGGCAATTAAAAGATTTGGGTTTTGATAAGGTTGTGGAGCTGACTTTTGGGGCAAAAATGATCAATAGGGAGTATCATAAACAACTTAAGAATTCTAAGAAACTTATTATTGCGAGTCCGTGTCCGGGTGTTACTGAGAACATAAAAGCTAAATTTCCTCAATATTTAGAGAATCTTGCTAAAATTGATAGTCCGGTTGAAGCAACTGCAAAAATTTGTAGGAAAATTTATCCCGGATATAAGACTGTTTTTATTTCTCCATGTAATTACAAAAAAATAGAAGCAGAGAATTCAAGAAAAATAGATCATGTCATAGACTATGGACAACTTCGCGAACTTCTTAAAAAATATAATCTCAAAAAGAAAAAGAAAAAAACTAACTTTGATAGCTTTTATAATAATTATACTAAAATCTTCCCAATTTCTGGTGGTTTGGGTAAAACTGCCCATTTGAAAGGAATTATAAAAGAAGATGAAATTTTGGTTTTGGAAGGAGTTGGACCACTATTTGAATTTTTAAAAAATCCAGACCCTAAGATAAGATTTTTGGATGCTTTATTTTGTTATGGGGGTTGTGTTGGCGGTCCGTGCGTTAGTAGTAAGCTTGGTATCAATCAAAGAAAGAAAAAGGTTTTGGAATATCTGGATAGGGCTAAAAAAGAAGATATCCCTGAATTAAAGAAAGGAACAATAGAAAGAGCTAAGGGTATAAAATTTACCCATTGATGATTAATAGAGCTCCAGCAATCATGATTAGTGTTGCAATTATTCTCTTAAGAAGATACCTTTCCTTGAAGAGTTTTCCACCAATCAATACGGCCAAAAATACTGATATCCTCTTTAATGAAAGGACGAGGGCTACTGGAGCATCTTTTATTGCAGAAAACTCCGTGAATCTGTAGGCTATTGTGAATACTGCAATTAAAGAAATTATTGGCCAGGAGTTTTTTAATGTTGGTTTAATTTCTTTTGATTTTCCAAGAAGAATAACTACTGTTAAGAAAATTACGGCTAAAAATAGGTGCTGGAAGGCCATAAAGGAATCTACTGGCATTCCAAGGTTTTTAAGAAGTGTTTTATCTAGGAGGGATTTTATAACCATTAACCCCAAGGCAATTAAAATATATTTTCTCCCTTTGGAGTTTATTACTTTTTTTGTTGAATCAATTATTTTTTCTTTTGTTTCTAAAATGTAGGTTCCGGCTATTAAGAGAAGCATTCCACTTATCTCTAAAGGAGTAAGTGTTTCTCCAAGAAAAATGAAGGCGAGTACGGCTACTATTCCTGGAGTTAAAACCAATAAAGGCAAGGCCTTTGAAATTTCTAGATTTTTTATACCGGCCATAATGCATAGAAAGGCTCCTGCTTCTAGTATAGATTTTATGAATAAAATAAATAGTCCTTTGCTTGTTAGTAAGGTAAAATCGCTTGAAACGAAAAAAGGAATTACAAGGATTAAATTAAATAGTCCTAGGATTGTTGTAAAAATTAATACTTTTTCCTTGAATAAAACTTTTTTTTGTGATATGGCTGCTGCTGCCGAAAAGACTGCGGATACTAGTGCTAGAATATACCATTGAATCATTTCAACTAAAAACCTTTAAATATGTGGGTTTTATTCTTTTAAAATACTGCGGAGATGGCACAGTGGTTACTGCAGTCGGTTGCAGCCCGACTTTTCCCGGGTTCGAATCCCGGTCTCCGCTTTTTTATCACATCAATTTTTATAAAGGGGGAGTTTATTAGGTTTCTATGGATTTTTTGAATTTCTTAAAGAAGATTCCTATAGATGTTGGGCAGGCAAATATGAGGGATACAACTATGGGGAAGAGGATAGGTTTTGAGTCTATTCCTTTTGGAGAGGGGAAGGAGGCTCTTGATGTTGGTTGTAGAGAAGGAACGTGGTCCGAAAGGTTAAAGAAAAAAGGCTATAAGGTTACTTCAATAGATGTTGAGCCACACTATAAACCTGCAAAGGTTGTTGATGCTAATAAGAAACTTCCTTACAAGAAAGATAGTTTCGATGTAATATGGAGTTCTGAGGTAATAGAG
>JAHIVR010000131.1 GCA_018816625.1 Nanobdellota archaeon
AACTCATAATCTCTCTGATCGTGTGCCGGAACCGCCATAACCATCCCACTACCATAATCAGCTAAAACAAAATTCCCCGCATAAATAGGAACACTTTCGCCATTAGCAGGATTCTTAGCATAAGCCCCAGTAAAAACTCCTTCTTTTGCCATTCCTTCCAATTCTTTCTCAGAAACACTCTTTAATTTTTTCAAAAACTTTTCAACATCCTTTTTTTTATCTTCCGTAACTAAATCAAAAAGCTTAGGATGCTGTACTGAAACAACCATAAAAGTAACTCCATAAAGAGTATCTGGACGAGTCGTAAATATTTTCCATTTTTCCCCCCCGATATCAAATTTTATTTCTACCCCATTGCTTTTTCCTATCCAGTTCCTCTGCATGATTTTGGCTCTTTGTGGCCAGTCAACCCTGTCAAGACCTAAAAGCAACTCTTCAGCATACTTCGTGGTTTTCAAAAACCACTGTTCTAAATGCCTAATTTCAACATCAGTCTCCTCATGTCTCCAACACTTACCCTGAACAACTTGTTCATTAGCTAAAACTGTCTGGCACTCACTGCAATAATTAACCGCAGATTTCTTTCTATAGGCAATTCCTTTCTTTAACATCTGAAGAAAAAGCCACTGGTCCCATTTATAAAAATACGGATCAGAAGTTTTTAACATCCTATCCCAATCATAACTCCAGCCCATTGCCTTTTGCTGATTCATGAAATTAGTAATAGATTTTTTTGTATAGGCTTCTGGGTACTCTCCTTTCTTTATTGCTGCATTCTCAGCAGGCAAACCAAAAGAATCGTACCCCATTGGATAAAGCACGTTATACCCTTGCAATCGTTTAAATCTAGCATAAATATCCCCTAGACTAAAAGTGAAAGCATGCCCCATGTGAAGCCCCGAACCTGAAGGATAAGGAAACATATCTAAAATATAATACTTCTTTTTTCCCCTGACATTTTCCTTAGCCCTAAAAGCCTTACTCTCTTCCCACTTCTTAGCCCACTTCTTTTCTATTACATTAAAATTATATTCCATACATAGATAACCCCCTAGGAACTTTTAAATATTGTCCTCCCTTCTTCAAATCATGGAAGCCATACAAGCACACATAATAGGAGAGATAGTCTCTAGCAATTCTAGTGAAGCTCATTCTCTCCATAAGAAAAGCGGATTTGGAGAACCAAAAGGAGAAAAAATACAATACACCCTCTCAGAGGCCCTCTACCTAATAGAAAGTGGAAAACTAGATCTTATTTCTGGGGGGAAGAAAATTCTAAAAAAAGAAGCAATGAAAAAACTACAAACAAAAGATAGAAAATTACAAATAAAATATCCTGTATTCAAGGATTTGAGAGATAGGGGATACATAGTAAAAACAGCCCTTAAGTTTGGAGCAGATTTTAGAGTTTATGAGAAAGGGTCTCGCCCGGGAAACACACACGCAAAATGGGTTGTATTTTGTGAACACGAGTCAAAAAAAACCTCCTGGCACGAATTCTCTGCCAAAAACAGAGTTGCCCACTCAACAAAAAAGAAACTACTCCTGGCAATAGTTGATGAAGAATCTGATATAAGCTATTATGAAGTAGCATGGGTTAGACCATAAAAATATTTATAACACACTAATCTATATTTTATTATGCCTCAACAAGACACTTCTGATGTAAGGGATAAAATAATCAGCTTTCTTAGAAGAAAAGGTCCATCACTACCAGTACATATTGCCGGAGAGATAAACACAAGCATATTATTTGCAGGGGCCTTTCTTTCAGAGTTATTAGCAGATAAAAAAGTAAAAACAAGTAACATGCGTGTCGGAAGCTCTCCTCTTTATTTTCTCCCTGGGCAAGAATATATGGTGGAGCGTTTTTCCCACCATTTAAAAAGCAAAGAAAGGGATGCATACGAATTGTTAAAACAAAAAAGATTTCTTAAAGATGAAATACAGCATCCAGCCATAAGGGTTGCTCTAAGGGAAATAAGAGACTTTGCCATTCCTTTTAAAAAAAACAATGAAATATACTGGAGATACCACTCAATTCCTGAATCAGAATTCCAAGTTCAAGAAGAAAAAAGAAGAATAACCCAAGAAGAACCAAAAAAAGATATCCCTCCAGAGAGAATAACTACAAGACCAGAAGAGAAAAAAGAAAAATTAGATATTTTTGATAAAAAACCTGAACAAAAGATAGAAGAGGAAAAAACCACTATTATTTTTTCAAAGAACATTAAAAGAAAAGAAAAAAAGAAAGAAAAACCAAAGAAACAGGCAAAAAAATCTTTAGTGGATAAAAAAGAGGAAAAATTCTTTGGGAGCGTCAAAGAATTCCTTTCCAAAAAAGAAATAGAAATTTTAGAATTTGAGAGCTTTGGAAAAACAGATTTAACTCTCAAGATAAAAGACAAAGAAGAAAAGCTACTTATGGCTTTTAACAAAAAAAAGATAGATGAAAAAGATATACTTAAAGCCCATAAAAAAGCACAAGAAAAAGGTCTTCCATATATAATCCTAAGTCTTGGAGAACCATCAAAAAGTCTCTACGAATTTATAGGGGCAATAAAGAACCTTTCAAGCATTGAAAAGCTTTAAAAACCAATCTGTCTGTTTCTAGGTATGGGAAAGATTAAATCAAGAATGGTAAGAAGAGCGGCAAAAGAAATGAAGGATAAGGGCGTAGAATTCAGCACAGATTTTGAAAAAAATAAAAAAATGCTTGGAAACAACACAATGCCTTCAAAAAAGATAAGAAATAGAATGGCCGGGTTCTTAACAAGGGAAGCAAGGAAAAACAAATAATTATTTTTTCAGCAATTGGCTCACTTTTCTATCCAATATTCTAATATCTTTTTCAAGTTTATCAAGAACTCTTTTTCTCTTATAATTGACAAGAAGCCCAATAATATTAAAAATCAACCACAAAACCAAAACAACCCCAATTGCTTGCAACCAAGATGCAATGCCCCCTAAATCTCTGACCAAGACCGGAAGATTCTCGTTTGACGCATTAATAAACACCTCAGCAACCATGTAAATAATAAGTAAAAAAGGTTTTTAAATCCCCTTTTTCTTCTAAGTTCGGCTGTATAGTTCAGTGGTAGAACGCGAGTCTCATGAGCTCGAGGTCCTGGGTTCGACTCCCAGTACAGCCATATTGACCATTAACTGACTATTTATTTCTTCTCTAACAACTCTTTGTTCATCAACAGGTATTCTTTTTATGGAAGAATCATATATCCCATCATATTCTAAAAAGTCATCATATTTTTTTTTGTGTTTAGGATTGATAAACCCAATTAACTTTTCAAAAAGCAATAGATTATCCTTACCATTAAATTGAAATCTATACTTGGGTCGAGAAGTTTTCCATCTTGAATTTGGTTTCGATTTAGATAAGTAGTAAGCCCCTTTTAAACCAACAAAGATCATGTAATCATAAACTTGTCTCAAAAAATCTTTATGAATTACCACAGATTCTACTCTAGGATAAAACTTGTTAGGATTTTTGGTCAAAACCAGACTCCCATCAGTAGCCATAAATCCTTGAACGACATACTTTACTAAATTCTTATCATAGAATATTTTTGGAACACAAATCTTCTGTCCTTTTTTCCCAATAGGGAAACCATAAGAATGCATCAAATTAAACAATTTTTTATCTGTAAAATTAAACTCTATCGCTCTACAATCTTTCCTAATTCTCATTTTAGTATTTTTTCCTCTAAAATGTCTCAATAAAGGATGGACTACTTCTTTATGAAATAAAAAATCATCTACTCCCCCTGTGATAGTTAACCCATAACAACTACTTCCCCTTTTTCCAGCATACTCACACAAACATCCATCTCCCGCCATAATCCCATAAAGCAAAGCTATCTTCTGATCTCCATTAAGAGAATTAATATCAATCATATACTAATTTAGCGTCGCTGATATATAAAATCTAATCACCTCTAAGAAGTGAATTAAATTAATTTATATTTGATCGCTTATTCGTTTAGCCATTTTCCCAATGTCTCTATCAGAGGGAATGGGCTCTAAAGGCTTAAAATTAAACCCTCCTTTATTCAAAGGATAAAGCTTAACATGAATATAATCTATTTCAAGGCCCCTATAACCATCCCGATCCTAATAGGTCTTAAAGCTCTATCAATAGCCCCAGCAACTTTTTTAGATAGAAGCATTAACTTACCATAAATCTCATCATACATGTTAAAAACATAAGCCTGGTGTTCTTTTGGAATAATAAGAACCTGTCCTTCTACTATTGGAAAAGCATCAAGAATTACTAAAAATCTTTATCTTCATAAATTTTATGCTGGAATATCTCTCTATTAAGAATGCGACAAAACACGCACTTCTTAACATTTCAAAAATAAACAAACCCAAATCTGTAAATCTCCAATAAATTAAAAAATACAAAAATTAGTAAAAAATTAGTTAAAAAAAATTTACCTTCTTTTTTTCTTTCTTCTAACAATTATTCTTTTAGCAGATTTTTTCTTAGGTTTCTTTGTAGCTACTTTCTTCTGTTTCTCAAGCTTTGTTATCTGCTTCTTAAGAGACTTAATCTTAATTGCAATCTGCTTTGGTGTTTTTGCTTTAGCCATTTTATAAAAAATTGGTTCGGAGGAATTTTAATTCCACCCTAGCCATTATTTCACCTCTCTTTTAATTACTGATAATAAGCAAACCTTATTTATAAAGTTTTTTAAAAATTATTTTATTATTTTTCCAGCTTTTTCAAAAACAATTTTCCCGTCGATTAAATTCTTCAAAATATTTTTCAAATCTATTATCTTAACTCTAATTTGTTGGATTGTATCTCTTTCACGTATTGTGACATCTTTTTTCTTCAGACTTTCTTCGTCAATAGTAATACAATAGGGAGTTCCAATTTCATCATTTCTTGCATATCTTCTCCCAATACTCCCCCCACGATCATAACTTACATTCCATTCCTCTCCTAAATCTTTCACAATATTCTCAGCAATCTTATCATACTCTTCTTTTTTTATTATTGGAAAAACTGCAGCCTTAACCGGAGCAAGTTTAGCGGGTAGCTTTAAAACAACATCTTCCTTTTCATTCTTGCAATAAGCTTTTGTAAGCAAGGCAACAAAAACTCTCTCTAAACCAAAAGTTGGTTCGATTACCACGGGAACAACCTTACTTTTTGTTGCCTCATCGTACACTCCCATATTGGCCTTCGATTCCTTTTCGTGCTGGCTCAAATCAAAATTTCCCCTATCCGCATTTCCTGCAACCTCTTTGCTTCCAAAACTATACTCATAGTCCAAATCAAAAGTTGCAGAAGAGTAATGGCTTAATTCGTCTTTAGTGTGTTCTCTTACCTTTAATTCATCCAATCCAACACTCTTAAACCACAATATCTGTTCAGCCAACCAATAAGCATGCCACTCCCCAAATCTTTTCTCTTTTAACATTTCCCCTATACTTGTTTGTTTCAACTCGTCTTTCCCAAATTTCTGGGTCTCAGCATCAAGTAATTTTAACTTTACTTCCAAATGTTTTTTTTCTAATAAATCACACTTTTTCATTCCCGGATTTATAAAAAATTCTAATTCTGCTATATGAAACTCTCTTGATCTAAATAAAAAATCTCTGGGAGCAATCTCATTCCTAAAACACCTACCAATCTGGGCGATTCCAAAAGGCAACTGCATTCTAGAGGTCTGCTGTACAAGTTTAAAATCCATAAACATTGATTGGGCGGTCTCCCCCCTCAAATAAGCATCTTCAGAATCTGCAGCACCGACTCTTGTTTTAAACATTAAATTAAACTTTCCTTCAACATCATACTCCCCCCCACACTCACATTTAATCTTTCCAACTTCTGATTCGTCTATTTTATTTGCCTTTTTACACTTCTTACACCTAACAAAAACATCCGCAAAATTTTCTATATGCCCTGAAGCCTTCCATGTTTTAGGATGAGAAATTACCGAAGCTTCAATACCCACCATATTTTCTTTTCCCCTTACAAAATACTGCCACCAATTACTCTTTATGTTATTAAAAAGCTCAACTCCCAAAGGACCAAAATCCCAAAAACCGGAAAACCCCCCATAAATATCTGAACTCCTATACACAAACCCTTTTGCCTTGCAAAAATTAGCCAACTCCTCAACAGATATTTTTTGATGTTCTATTTTAAGCGATTCTTTATTTGTTTTTCTCTCCTTCTCCTCAATCTTTCCTTTCATTCCTTTATTCTGTTCTCTTTCACTTAAAATATCTTTTGCTTTTTCTCCAGCCTGATTTCTGTCCTTACCAAGATACGCTAGACACTTGCTAACAACCTTTCCATTTTCTCTGTGGGTCTCATTCAAATAAAAATACTCTTTACCATGAACTTTTTTTTTAACAATAAATGCCATCTTATATCATACCCACCACGTTATTCTATTTAAAACTTACCATAAGTAGTGGATAAATTTGAACAATAATTATTAAAAACATAAAAAATACCGAAGATAGATAGTTTTTAGTTCTTATTCTTCCTCATATGTTTTTTATGCCCCCTTATTCTCCTTATAACCAAGAAGGCAAAAGCCAAAAATAAAACTACTATAATCCCACTAACCATGTTGTCTCTCGCACTCTGGGTTCCAAAAATAGCAAATCCTCCTATGGGGCTCCCCAAAACAAGATTCTCTTGTACAAAAGTGGAATAAGTATCTGAATTAATATTTACCAGCAAACTAAGCTCCCCCTCCAAATCCTCACTTATAGGGATAAAGACTTCATATTCATCCCTAACTCCACCAGAAATTGTTGTTTTGGTACTTGTCTCGGCAACTTGTTTGTTTTCTGAATCAAACAATAAGAACTGTAAATCAACATTCTGATCCCTATCCAAAAGTTCTCCTATGATGTAACCAACTCTCACCTTATCATTTGTAGCCCTTTCAACATTTACAAGCTCAAAATCAAGTTGTTTACCTAAAACATCCACACTAAAACTAGAGGAAATACTTGTTTCCTGACAATTCAATTCAACACCCACGCTATACTCCCCAGATGTCCCCTCCGGAATGTTCACATCAAAAATAAAACTATACTCTTCACCAGCCGCAAGCCCTTTTGTTTCAGTATAAGTAATCCAAGAAGCATACTCTCCAGCTCCTTTAAACTTACAATCATTAAAAAAACTCTTGCCCGTATTTTTAACCTTCCACGTTAAAACCCTCTTTACTCCCCCATTACTAACCATTATTCCTTGTATTTCTTCAGCAGTAAGTGTCGCTTTTACAATTCCGCCTCCAGATGAACCCCCACCACCTGAACTTCCGCCTCCTCCTGAAGAAGAGCTACTAGAAGAAACAACAGTAGAAACACTAAAAGAAGAGCTATCATTTGCTATAGAACCAAAGCTATTATTCACAAAAACATTAGCAACATAATCCCCATCATTTGAAACACTAAAAGTTGAATTACTGCAGTTCTGTAGAGTAGTATTAGCAATAACTAATCCTCCTATAGAAGTCTTAACATTATACAAACAAAAAAGATTAACCCCTACAACAGAATAAGTCAAAGGAATTCCAGTTCTTGTTGTTTTTGCCCCGATTGGTTCAGAGATAGAAACACTAACTCCATTAGCATCAACATCAAAGCTTACAGAATCGCTACCCTCCAACCCAAGACTATCATTAGCATAAATCCATAGAGTATAACTTCCATCTCCAGAAACATCGAAAGTTGTATTCTGGCAACCAACCATACTAACATTCGTCCCCTCAACATTATACCAACAAGAATCTAAATTTCCATCAGTATCACTTACAACAAAATCCAATGCTAGACCCCCATCAGTCAAATACAAAGTAGCCTGAGGATTAGCCAGACTCAAAGAAGGGGCAGAGTTAACAACACTAAAACTAACATAATCACTTCCTTCCTCTCCGTTAGTATCATTAGCATAAACAAAGAGATTATAATTCCCTTCTCCCAAACTCAGGGTAGTATTCAAGCAATCAAGCAAAGTTGTGTTTATCCCGCCAAAACTATACCAACAAAAATTAACATTATCATCAACATCAAAAATAGAATAATTAAGATAAACGATCTCACTCAAACCATAACTAGCCCCATTAGAAGGAAGAAGAACATTAACAACCGGAGCAGAATTAATTAAATCGTAACCTATATCAACACTTTCAAAAGAGGGTGTTACGCTGGCATCAGGACTTGTAAAATTTGCCCTATACTGAAAATATCTTCCGTTTAAGTTTATATTATTTAAATCAACATCTTGCCAAGAACCATCAGAACAATCACTAGAACTGCAATTCCTTACCTGGACTCCAAGAGTCGTTACTTGGGAAAAATCAGTTATTCCCCAACCATTCGCAGTAGCACCACCATTAAAATCCGATATCTGTTCCCAAGTAATTCCATAATCGCTAGACTGATGAACCCTTCCCCCACCATCAA
>JAHIVR010000132.1 GCA_018816625.1 Nanobdellota archaeon
CCATGAAGGTAATTTGCAACTCTGTTGCTAAAAAATGGTGTGCCAAGCGCAGCCACGCCAGACCCCATGAAAAAATGGCAAAGTGTATAAATTATGAGTGTATGGGGGGAGACTACAGACGACATAAATGCAAATGTGTAACAACAAAATGAAAGGAGACAACAAGATGAACTATCAAGAAGAAAGAGAACAAGAAGAACAAAAACAAAAGACCATCACGGAAAAAATAGCCAAAGCTATGGGGTGGGGAATTGTTTTAAATGCTAATGATTGGCACGGTGTTATTGCCAAAGGTGATGAACGATTATCAATTTATATTGAAACTTACGGAGCGAACAAGGGAAGGGTTAAAATTTCCGGAGATTATAATAGTTATTGTAAGTTTTTACCCTATAATAAAGAAAAGACAGAAATCACAGTTAGCCCTGATAAAACCCCAGAAAAAATAGCAAAAGATATCCATTCCCGGTTGTTGCCAGCTTATCAAAAACAGCTTAAGGAAGCCCGGGAAAGAAAACAAAGTAATGATGATTATGAAGCCAATAAAAAGGCTATGCTTGAGGATGTAGCAACCTTTATTCCTTCACCAAATATAAAAGAAGATTTGGTTTATGGCAAAAATCCAAGTTTAACGGTTAAATTTACTACTATTTTTAACTTTGAGAATGATACTCATAAAGATGGTTTTGAATTGGAGGTAAGTTTAACACCCGATAAAATGAAAAAAGTTTTAGCGGTTATTTACGCATAGAGGAAGGGGACAACTATAAACAGAAAGCGAGGTTTAACCAATGAATTTATTAGAGCTTGCCAAAAAGTATAACCTGTCTATCCTAAACAATCGCTTGGTAGTTCCGGCTGGCATATCCGATGAGGAAATAAGGGAATTATTGGATGCCGGCTATCTTTTAACTTTTGAACTTTAAGCAAGAAAGGAGAACTATGATAGAAAAACTTCTTTGCAAATTATTCGGTCATAAATATTTTGTAATTAAAAGATTTTCTCCTGCCAGTAGAAAAGTCGGGTGCTGGCGATGCCACAAGCAATGGGGAATGAACGACCGGGTAAAAGCGTTTGTTCCCTGGGATAGCGAACTGCAAGAACATTATATGGAAAGGGAGGTTTAGCATGATAATTTTGAATGAAATTAAATCGAAAGACCGAAAGCGTTTTGGGAAAACCTACCCGGGCCACGTTTTAAAAGGCCATAAAGCAGAAATTATTCCCGGCGCATCAATAAGGATACACGGGGAGGAATGGAACCACATCAACGCCCCGGTTGCTTTTGATAGAACCTTTAAGGTCGGTGACGAAGCGGAATACGGCAGTTATAACCTAAAATATACTGGGGAAATTGTTAAAATAGGAGCTAAAACCGTAACTATTCGGGCCTATGATAGAAATAACCATCAAATTACCATCGAAACTTTTTCGTGGCGCAACTGGGATTTTGACGGCGAGAAAATAGCAAAATACAACGCTGAAGAAATGGTGTGTCTATAAAAAAGCCCCAGTCTTGAGGCGACTGAGGCGCAGCCACGGCCCGAACCCTTAGGGAGCGGCCAACCCGCCGGGAGCTAATTGCTCCTGGCTTTTTTAATAATCGTTTCTATTTCGTCAAGCTCAATCCAAGAAAACGGGCTTTCTCTAACTCTTTTCATTATCTCATCACAAACCGTTTCCCGTTCAGTTTTGGGTGGCTCATGTTTTTTTTCAGCTTCCCTTATATATCTCCGGGCGGTATTAAAGCGTGATTCTCCGGGAAATTTTGTTTCTACCTCATAAATTAATTCGTTTAATTGCTCTTGTGCTGTTTTTGGTCGTTCGGTCGCGGGTAGCTCTGGCTCATGTTTAATACAATCACAGGTTTGCTCGATCCATAAAGATATTCCATTGCCACTCATCATATCAAATCCAGTTCTAAAATTAATATTTTTCTTGCATTTACGACACACTATTTTTATTTCTGCTGACATTTTAAACTCCTTCCTGTCTATCCCTAATTTGTGTGATAGCATCCACCATATCCTTCTTGACGTTCCGGTGTGCTTTTGTTTCAAATAAAAAACTTTCAATATATGTTATTATCTCGTTACAAAATCGCCGAATCTCAGCTTTGGGTGGCTCCGGCTCAGGAAATGGTGAAAATGGTATAAACCAATTATCCCCGCTCGAATCTTTAATACATAATTTACCTCCAATTACAGTGTTCCCCATTTTCTCAATTTCCTTTATTTGATTTTTAGTCCATTCGTTTAAATCTTTCATTTTAAATTCCTTTCTTGGTTTTGTTTTTCTAAACGTGAAAAAAATTCGATCAGCCGGTCTGATTGCCCGGCAACCTCCCGGTGTGGCGGCCGTCCGCGCATACGGTAAAAAATAATTCCGTTTTCCCGAAGCTCCTTTTTGTGCCGCTGGACGGTCCGAACGGATAGCTTTACAAAATTTGCTATTCCCCGCCACGTTGTGATTAGTTCAGTCATAAGTAATCTCCGGGTCTCAATTCTTTAAACGAATCTCCCCGGATTATCACTTTCCCGGCTTTAATCTCATCAATTTCATTATTGGTAACTTCCCGGAAAATAGCAAATGACCCATTGCCGTTTGGTCTTATCTCGATTTCGATATGTTTTTTATCAAAATCCGCTATCCAGCTTTTAAGGTCTTCAGCAGAATCAAAATTCGTAACCTGAATCGGATAGGGATTATTTAAAACAATTTTTAAAGATTTTTTCATTGTCCTACCTCCTGAATGGCATACCTTAAAAGGTGGATTGCATCCGCTTCATTGTCATCTTGAGGGTTGTATCCCTGGTCCTTGGCTTTTTGGATCATAACCGCTTTGTCTGCTCTCCCAGATCCGGTTGCGAACTTTTTTAAAGTTGCAGAATGAACGGGCATAATTTCAAAACCATGTTCAGCAGCGAAAGCCTGGGTTTCAGCGATTAGCCCACCAAGAAGCGCGGTGGCCGCTCCTCCCCGATGGTGGCTTTGCTCATGGCAAACAAAAACCTTTTCCCCAGGGATTAAAAACTCAGCAAGCCATTTCCTAAACCTCAAAAAAATAAGACCGTGGCTTTCTCCACGCCTAAGAGAAAAGTCCTGTGTTCCTGAAAGAATTTTGCCGTCTTTTTTAAAACACCAACCCGTTTTAGTTGCCAAATCAAGTGCTAAAATGTTCATACTCTCACTTCCTCCTCATATTTTCTTCCCAATGTTTTTTATAAG
>JAHIVR010000133.1 GCA_018816625.1 Nanobdellota archaeon
AATTCAAATATTCTTCTTGAAAAAGATATAGACCTCCTTAACTACCAATTAAAATCTCTAAAAGAATCTATTTTTGCTTTAAATAAATATGAAAACATCCATACTGAGAAGCAAATAATTTTGACTGAGGCCTTGAAACAAGAAAAACTTGCTGAGATTAAACTTGCAGAATTAAAAAAAGAAATAGAGGTTTTTTCAAGGCAAATTGAAGAATTAAAAAAGAGAATAGAAGAGACAGAGAAGATAAAGGGCCAATTGGTTTATCTTGGAGAGTTAGAATCATGGCTTTCTAAGAAATTCACCCCGTTGCTAGCCTTCATAGAAAAAAATGTTATGGTAAAATTAAAAACAGATTTCTCTCTCTTGTTCCAAGAGTGGTTCTCTATGCTGGTATCAGAAACATTTAATGTAAGGCTTGATGATAACTTCACCCCGATTATAGAGCAACAAGACTATGAAATTGATTATGCCTATCTTTCAGGGGGAGAAAGGACTGCCGTGGCGCTAGCATACCGTCTCGCCCTTAACCAGGTAATTAATTCTCTTTTATCAAAGATAAAAACACGTGATATTGTTATACTAGACGAACCCACCGATGGTTTTTCAGAACAACAGCTTGATAAAATGCGTGAAGTTCTAGAGCAACTTAATGTAAGTCAATTAATCATTGTAAGTCACGAACAAAAAATTGAGGGCTTTGTTGAAAATGTTATAAGATTCAAAAAAGAAGCCGGAGTTTCAAGAAGGGCTACTTAGAAAAAAAGAAATCATTTTCGCTTGTAGCATTATATATCCAATAGTCCTGAACTCCTAAACATTCTAAAACTTTTTCAAATTCTTTTTGAGGCATATATTCTTTTTCCGGAGGTAATCTATAAACTATCTGCTCTTGTCCTTCTTGTCCGGAAAGTTTTTCTTCCAATTCTTCACAAACACCTTTTGTTTTTTCTGCTATGCCCCCTCCAGAATTCTTCCATTCGGTTCCCCCACTAAAAGAATACTGCCATTTATTTTTTCCAAAAGTTGCTTTTCTAACAGTAACCTCAACAATTCCAGGAAATGTTCTTAGAGAATCCGCTTGGAATTTTTCTACAACAGTTGCTTTGGGTATTATCTTTGGTTTTTTTTCCTTAGCAAACGCGGGAGGCGAAATTAAAAGAGAACCCGCGAGAAGTAATGAAACAAGTTTTCCTTTCATAATTTTAATGGTTATGGGGGTTATTTAAATTTAATGGAGCACAACTTTTTCAATCCCATTTGAAGTAAAAACAGCTCTGCCCTCTCTTAGAGAATGAATCTGTTCAGGGGTTAATTCAGATTTATCTAACTTAATATGTCCAACTTTTTTTGGAACAACCCCAAGATAATTCGGATATCCAACACTCCACCCTAAATGATCTCCAATACTCAAGCCATGATCTTTGGTGTGTTGAGAAGCCACTCTTCTATTTGAAGCACCAAAAGAATAATGAAGAACATTTAATGAGCTTTTTTCTTTTGGATCTAACAAATATCTTGCCTGGTACAAATCAAGTTTTAGTTTCATCCTTACAACTCCCTGGATAAACTTACATAGACTCCGGTTTGACTGTTTCTTGTGTTATGCTTTCCTTCAAAATATATCTTTCCAACTCCTTTAAGGTTAACATCTTTTGTGACATGAACAACTCCAGAAAAATCTCCTTTCCCATTCTCTTTATTGTAATTTGTCCCAAGTCCAGCTCTCAAAACTCCAAGATTCTTGGCCACAATTCCTTCAACACATGTTTTTGTAGGATTTATTGTTACTTCTAGAGATGTTGTTATCTCTCCTTTTGTAATCGGTGAGCTAAAATAAGGAACACTTAAATCCCTCATTCCTACCTGCATGTCTTGCCATAAATTTGCAACTCCCATGCCGAAAAAACCTGAACTAGGATTTCCGTGTCCGTTTTGTGTTTTACTCCAGAACTCTTTATATTCTCTGTCATAGTTCCATGCAGTTAGACTTCCAAAATCATCATCCACATATCCTGCTGAACCCTGGGCTAGGTCGATATTTCCGGCCTTAAGGTTTGTTCCAACCCCTCCAAAGAAATTTCCGTATTTTGCTGTTACGTATGATCTAAAATCTAGATTTCCCATTCCAAAGGCTTCGTTCCTATCATCAAAAAGAGTTCCAACAGCCTTCCAGTTTCCTGTTGTGTCTGCTACAGCTAGTTGGTAAACATTAAGAGGTTTCACTCCCTCTTCTGCTATTGGAAGTGCAAAAGCATTATACTGAAGTCCCCCAAATCTTTTTCCAACAAATAATCCGTAGTCTCCTGATACGCTTTCCCCATCGTTATCTACTTCTCCTAAAACACTTATGCTATATCCTTTAAAATTAGCAACATCTGCCCATACTGACCATTCTTCGGGGTTTGCTCCGTGATTTGCGTCATAGGCCACAGCCACAGGTCCGTAACTTGCCTTTGTTCTTGTTCTTGTAAAATGAGTTTTTTCTCCTTCTTGTCCTTTAACAGTGTTCTCTATAGTTATGTTTCCTGCTTGTGCCGTGTTTGCTACCATTGGTGCTGCTGTTAAAAGTCCAGCAAGGCCAAGTGCGGCTACAGTCTGTCCTATTCTCCTTATGATTGTCATTGTACAATTATTACACATAATTTATATTTAATGATATTTATTAAACAAATAATAGATGTATATACTTTTTAGAAACATTTAAATAGTTCAATTACCCTAAATTTGTATGAAAAGAAAGCTAGTAAAACAAGGGGCAGCAACACTCATGGTTAGCCTTCCCTCTAAATGGATAAAGAAATATAATCTAAACAAAGGAGATGAGATAGAAGTGGAAACCATGAGCCAGGGCATATTGCTCTCTCCAGAAAAGGTTAATATTAAATCTGAAGTAAAGATACAATTAAAAGATTCAATCGAGTCTTCTACAAGAACTCTTATAACAAGTGCTTATCGTGGGGGATATGATAGGATTCTTATTTCTTTTAATAATGAAAAACAATTTAAAATTCTTGAGAATGTAATCCAAACACGTTTAATAGGTTTCGATATTGTGAAGAAAGGAGAAAACGCTTGTATTGTTGAAAACATAACAGAACTATCTCCAAATCAATTCGGCAATATTCTCAATAAGGTTTTCATGAATATCTCTGCTTTATTTAAGATAACTAAAGATAGGATGGAAAATAAACGCCCAGAAGAAAACTATGAGGATGTTGAAAACAGGATAATGCAGTATGATAATTTTTGTAGAAGAGTTATTGCCAAAAGAAAAGTTGATGAAGAGAAGTCAGAGCTTTTTTGGTCTTTCCTGCATCTGGTAGATCACGGTCAGAGAGAGATATACTATCTAAATAAACTTCTTGGAAGTGTAAAGATTTCTAAATTAACAAAAGAGCTCTTGCAGGATGCAGAAAAAATGTTTGAATTAATGAAGCAGGTTTATGAAACCAAGAAAATGGAACTTTTATCGGAGGGTCATTCTCTAAACAAAGAGATATTTTCTAAAAAAGGGTATGTCGCAATACAAACCACAAGAGGAAAAGAGGCTGTTATTCTCTATCATATAATGGGAAGCATAAGAAGATTTTTTCAGGCAAACTCTCCATTAACGGGGTTGCTTCTTTAATGCTGTAACCCGGGTCTTTGGGTATTTCTAAAAACTCTTGCAGGCTTTCTGGAATCGACTTGCTCTTGCTTCTTTGGTTTTGTTTTTTCCAAGAGGCTCTCTTGATACTCTCTAAGTCCCGTAGAATCCCCACCGATTGCCCTATTAAATATCTGGAGTCTCTCACTCCATTCTGGTCCAGGGGTTGCGTGTTCCCACCAACAGACTCCATTGTTCCCAATAATTTTTCTTCTTATGGGGGCAAAATTTCTCCCCACAACTCTCCCTTTTTCGTCTTTGGCTATTACTTGAAGGGTTTTTAGAGTAGTATCTGTTCCTGGAGGCAACCATAAATTTTTACTATAGGCATTGCTGTTCCATTCAGAAGGCTCGTAATCAAAACAAACACCATCTTCAGGTATTGAAACCTCATATCTAAGTTTCCCATTTATTGTTCCCACAGAACTATCTGGTCTAGCCATTGAAAACATATTATGCCACCCACTAATATCTAATTTTTGTAAATGCACTTTGTTATTTGGATTTCCCACAACAAGCCTCATTGTTTTTCTCCCAATCATCTTTCCAGGATTTGTGAAATGAACGTAATCATTTCCGCTTATAACATGTTCTCCGTCTTCATCTTGATTGCTTCCAGCAAAAATCTCTCCTGCAATAGTATAAACCCCCTCCATTATATCTTTTGGCACATCTATATAACCAGACCAGTGCCCGTAATTATAGGCGTGGCCAAAATCAGACACTGCCCTCCTGTTAAAATCTCCAACAGAGGCTCTAAATTTTTCTCCAGGATATCCTTCCATGTAAACCTGTCCATCTAAAGTCACCATTCCACCAAAATCTTCTTTTGGAGCCCCGGTGATATCTAAAGTAACCCATATTTTATCTCCAGGTTTTGCTGGCATGTATGGGAGATCTTCTGGGCAAAAGACAGGATTTTTTTCTTCCCATTTCCTTCCCATTAGGCTTAAAGACGCTAGAGTGTTTCCCAACTCAACCCCATTACTATTCCATTCAGAATAAACCTGGTATTTGCTTTGTTGTTCTAGGTCAGCTGCGAGCTTTTCCCTTTCCTCGTAATCTCGGTTTAGTTTGTAACCAGATAAAGTTCCAATTAAGGCTAGTCCTGCTAACCCGACTCCAATATTTCCTTTGTTTTTTCTTATTCTTTCAAATAGACTTGGTTTTCTTGCACCGTTAAATTCTTTTATTACCTCATCTATAGAGTGGAATCTTTTATCTTCATCAAGGCTTAAACATCTTTTTATTAAAGACCCGTATCTTTTGGATTTTCTTGGAAGTCTCTTCAAGGCTTCATTTATTGCAGCATCGTGTTTTTTGACATCAACATACCCATCTTCGCCAATTAAACTCTCTCCAGTGAACGTGTTTATGGCAGTTTTTGTATCAGGATTGTAATGTACGGCTTCCTCTCCAGTAAGAGCATATAACATGTTTTTTCCTATTGCGTGTATTTCAGTCTCCTCCCTATACCTCCCATCTCTTCCTGTAAAGACCTCCATTGAACTAGGATCTGCAACAAAACAGGTCCCAGAGGTTGGAAGTGCACTTGGTACTGTTTGATCAACGTCGGCAGCATTAGTCAAATCTGTTATTTTAGCCTCTAAATTTCCTGGATCTCTTCTAATAAGAATATTTTTTGGTCCCAAATCTCTATGAAAAATTCCCTGATCTCTTATTAAATATCTAGCAGCCTCTAAAATTCCTCCCGGTTCACTATAAGATTCTCCCCCAAAAGCCCTTTCAAAATCCCTTATCTTTAAAGGTCCTTCTTCCTTTACGGTGTCTTCTAGTGTTTTGTTTGGAAAATAATCCTCGATGGTAATAATTCCACTATAACCCAAATCCTCAAGAGCATCACTATGATAATAATCTCTTAATCTAACAACTCCGTGTCTGTCTGGTTCATCTAGTTTAGAGGCAACAACAAGCTCTCTTTCAGTATTGTATCCTCTACCAACATGTCTTATTGCTCTAGGGCTTGTAGGAGCCCTATCAGCTTTTATAACAACTTTCTTCCCGCTAGGTCCCCATTCAGCAACATAAATGTTCCTTGTACCCCCTTGGGCCAATGGTTGAATATTTCTATACTTCTTGTGCCTCTCCCCAGTAGGAAGAGTTTTTCTTACAATTTCTAAGATTGGATCATAATTACTTTTTGTCATTTTTCTTCCTCCACGCCGACCACGCTTGGGTGGTGTTCTTTCTCCAAAATATTTATTTTCAATTCAACGATAGTTCCTGGTTTCAACTTCTGTTCTAAGACTCGGGGTATAACTATGATTGCCTGGCTACCGTGTTTTGCTATTCTTTTAGTTATTGAAAATTTTTTATTATTCATTCTCTTTTCACCTCGAATATTCCTGTGTTCTCTCCCAATGTTCTTTGATATAATTTACTTGAAACCTTTCCTAGAACTGTTGCTGGTTTTCCCTTAATTATTAATCCAACAACTCTTTTTGGATTATATTCTATGGCTTTCTTCAACACTTTTGCCATGCTAACCCCTTCTAGTGCAATATCTTCTACAACCAAAACATTTTTTCCTTCACAGTGCCATCTAAGATATCTATCGGTATCTCTCGTTGGAGTTTTTACTCTAGAATCATTTTTTGCCATTCTTGAAAGTCTTGCAGCAGCAACTTCAGGAATTTCCAAGACTTTGGCTAAAACATACGCTGGCTCCAATGCCCCAGAAGCAACAGCAACAATAGAATCAAGAGGTCCTATTTTTTCTAGGCTCCTTTGGAGGGTTAAAATTCTATCTTGTACAGAATCAACAACTCCCGTTAGATGTCTTTTCTTAGAAGCTCGTAGACTTCCATGTCTTAATATTGTGTCCGCATGGGGAAGAATTGTCTCCCTTAATTGCTCTTCATTTATTCCTTCTCCCCTATAGAAACTATCCATTGCTTGCATACCAGCATAATTTATTGCACGTAACGCACTATCTTTTGCTTCCCACTCTTCATAAGAAGCCTTCCTGTTAGCTTTACTCTCTATAACCCCATCAATATAAAGTTGAGCAATCCGGAATATTTTTTCTCTATTAGAATGAACCTCCCCTTCTAATCTTTCTAAACTCTGTATGAGCCCATCTAAATATCCAATCCCATATACTTCGTCTGGCGTTCTTCCGTATCTTGCTTTCAAATCAATTGAGGGGATTGGATTCATTTTTTCCTTTCCCCCACATTAAAACCCATTACAGGGTCTTCATTTAGAGATTTCCCCCTATGATCGTAAAGTGTGGGAATTGCAAGGGATTCAAATCCAGATGTAACCTCATATCCAACTCTTGGAACTCTTATTAGTTTATTTCCATCAGCGTCATAAAGAACCACTCTTTCTTTTTCTGGCCTGTCTATAGTTATAGAAGACTCTCTAGGAAGATATCTTTCCTCCCTATCTCTGTTAAATCCTATTGTATCCATTTTTCTTTTCCTAAGTTTTTTTCTTAAGTTTTACTACTGGTTTTTGATGAATATTTATGTATAATTTATACACAAATCTTATAACCGAAGTTTATAAATCTTTGTACTGTAACTACTTTATAATTACACCATAATCAAACAATCTTTTCCGTGCAGTGTTTCCGAAAACTTTAAATACCTTTATTTCTCATAATTTTTATACATTCTAATATTGATTATTAGTTTATTCTAAAAATGGACCAAGAATTAAAGAATTCTATCCTGAAAACAGGCACCACAATTTTAGGAATTGTCTGCAAAGATGGAATTGTAATGGCTGCGGACAAACAGTCAACAGCAGGAAACATCGTTATGAGTAAGGATTCCGATAAAATAAAGGAGATTAACGATAACATGCTTTTTGCGGGAACAGGAATGGTTGCAGACATACAAAGAGCGGTAAAGATTGCGGCTGCAGAATTAAGACTAAAACACTTAAGGTCGAAATCAAAACCAAGCGTAAAACAATCTGCCAATCTTTTAGCTTCAATAATCTATCAATCAATTAGGCAACCACAAATGCTTCAATTTATGGTAGGAAGTCTTATTGGCGGAGTTAATGAAGACGGAACTACCGAACTCTACTCAATAGATCCTGCAGGTGGGCTTCAAAAGATAAATGAATACGACGCTAATTTTGGTAGCGGAATGCCTTATGTCTTAGGTTTGTTAGAAAGGCAGTACAAAAAAGATATTAGTGTCAAAGACGGAATTGAATTAGCAAAAGAAGCAATACTTTCATCAACACAAAGAGATACTGGTTCTGGTTACGGAATCGATGTTTTTACCATAACAAAAGAAGGAATAAAAAAGGTTTTTAAAAAAGAGTTGAAATCAGAATTTAAATAATTCTCAAAATGGATATCTTAAAGAACATACAAGAGCAACTATCTGGAGAAATCTCTGAAGCAATCTTCGAGGGAGCCAATATAGTTCTCTACACAGAAAACACAAAGTTCTTCAAAGAAGGAGGAACAAAGGTAAAGAAAATTGTAGATGAAATCAAGAAAAGAATAGAACTGAGGGCAGATCAAAAGATTCTTTTAAGCCAAGAGGAGACAGAGAAAAAGATAAAAAAAATAGTTCCAGAAGAAGCCGAGATTACCTCTATTATTTTTGACCCACAAAGAAGCATTGTTGTAATAGAGGCTAAAAAACCAGGACTTGTTATAGGAAAACAAGGGTCAATACTAGAAGAAATAAGACTTGAAACTCTATGGGTCCCCCAAATACAAAGATCTCCAGCAATAAAAAGTAAAATAACAGAAAACATAAGAGAGGTTCTTTACGCAAATAACAATTACAGAAGGCGTTTTTTAAATGATATAGGTAAAAAAATATACGAAGAGTGGGATCCCAGCAAAAAAGATGAATGGATCCGTTTGGTTTTCTTAGGGGGAGCAAGGCAGGTTGGAAGAAGCTGTCTTTTATTACAGACCCCAAACTCAAGAATCCTTTTAGATTGTGGAATTGATGTGGCCTCGCAGGGTAAAGATCGTTTCCCCATCTTTGAGATACCAGAGTTTGAGTTGGCTAGACTTGATGCGGTTATTATCTCTCACGCACATCTTGATCACGTGGGTCTTTTACCTTATTTATACAAAATGGGCTACAAAGGTCCGGTGTATATGACCCCCCCAACAAGAGATATTGCAGCTCTTTTGAATCTTGATTTTATTGGAGTTGCCTATAAACAAGCATCCAAACCATTATTTTCATCAATGGATATTAAAGAGATGGTAAAACACAGCATAGTATTAAACTTTAATGAAGTCACGGACGTAACTCCGGATATAAGGCTTACTTTTTATAATTCTGGACACGTTTTAGGTAGTGCCATGGTTCATCTTAATATTGGTAACGGGGCCCACAATTTACTTTATGCTGCAGATTATAAATACGCAAAAACAAGGTTATTGGATCCGGCAATTACAAGTTTTCCTAGAGTTGAAACCGTTATAACAGAGTCTACTTACGGATCAAAAAATGATGTTCTTCCGCCAAGAAAAGAAACAGAAGCAATTTTTTTAAAAATGGTTAATGACACAATAAAAAGAGGAGGGAAGGTCCTTATTCCCGAGTTGGGATTGGGTCATGCCCAGGAAACAATTTTAAGGGTTGAAGAAGCAATAAGGCTAGGAGAATTACCAAACGTTCCAATGTATGTTGATGGAATGATATGGGATATTAACGCTATTCATACAGCCTACCCAGATTTTTTATCTAGCAAGGTGCGTTCACAAATATTTCAAGATAAAAATCCATTTACATCTGAGATTTTTTCACGTGTTGGTTCACCCCAAGAAAGAAAGCAGGTTATTGAAGGAGGGCCTTGTATTGTTATAGCAACTTCTGGTATGCTTATGGGCGGAGCATCTGTAGAGTATTTCAAGAACTTTGCAGAGAATGAAAACAATCTTATGATAATGAGTTGTTACCAGGGTCCGGGTTCTTTAGGAAGGAAGTTACAAGATGGGGATCGTGTTGTTACAATAGACGATGAAGACGGCAGAAGAACGTTTAATGTTAACATGAGGGTAGAGTTATTAACCGGGTTGTCCCCTCACGCAGGAAGAAGCGAAATAATTTCTTTCTTTAACAATATGAGACCAAAACCAAAAAGAATAATTGTCAATCACGGAGAGGTATCAAAATCCTTGGATTTAGCTTCTTCTTTATACAAACTTAACAGGGTTGAAACAAACGTTCCAAGAACTCTCGAAACTTTAAGGTTAAGGTAGTTATAATAATATTTAAAAAGCCCAAATCCTTCCCACAAGTATAAAATGAGTGTGAATATAAACATTTCAAATAAAGCAGTTTATACACTAATTACTCTTGCTATTGTTTTAGTTATAGCAATAGGAATTAATGCTTATAATTCAGGAGGTCCTCCATCTACAATGGGTCATAGTATTGAAGAAATAGAGGGGGTTCAGGCAAAAATAACAAATGGTTTAACTGCATGTTCTGGGGCAAATCTCGCAATAAAAACAATTAATCCAGACACGGGGGCTGTGACGTGTGAGACAGACGATGTTGGAAGTGGGGGGATTATCCTAAATTCCAATGTTTATACAAGAACGGCTAGTGGGGATACTCCTTTAGGAACACATGCTTTTTGCTTTTTAACTCAGATCAGAAACCTTGACGGCTCTAGTTCTGGTATTAATGGGGGTTGTGAAGTGAGAGAAAGTTCGGGGAGCTGGACTTTGTATGCATACGGAACAGAGCCAACATGTACAGCACGTTGTGTCGATTAAACATTTAAAAACTCTTTTTCATTTTATTAATTATGGTTGTTGAAAAAAAGAGGTCATTCAAGAACATAACTAAATCCATTCTTGTCGCTTTTGCAATTATTGCTTTCTGGAGGGGGGTATGGGAATTAATGGATATTTATTTATTTCCAAGCAATAAACCCTTAAGTGCTTTGGTGTCCCTAATTATTGGGCTAGTGATTCTTTATTCAACCAGAAACTTATTGGAGAAATTAACATGAAAATTAGACATAACCATAAATTAAGGGAAATTGACTATCTAAAGGAGGTTGACTGTTAAGGAACCTTGATTCCTTACACGTAGGTGTCTTACAATGAAGTACGAAATAAAGCTAACTGTCTTTCTCTTGTTGATGTTTGTGGTCACTCAGTTTATTGGGATTTATGTTGTCCACAGTTACATGAATGAAGATGGTGCTCTACCTTACGGGATGACAACTCCAGAAATTGAACAAGAATCAGATTTTTACACCTCCCTTCTTCCATTAATAATTATAGCCTTTATCATAGCAATAGGCTTGTTGTTTCTATTAACAAGGTTTAAGGCAGAGTTTATACTCAAGCTCTGGTTTTTTATTGTGATAATTATTGCTTTAGGAATAACTCTTTCAGCAATACTTGGAGATGCAGTGCCCAGTCTAAAAAACGCTTCACTCTGGGTTCTGATTTTTACAATTCCGTTAGCTTTCATAAAAATATATAAGAGAAACTTTTTAGTTCATAATATTACAGAGCTGTTCATATATCCGGGAATTGCGGCGGTATTTGTCCCTATACTTAATTTGTGGACAATGATAATTCTTTTAATAATAATATCCCTTTATGATTTGTGGGCTGTATGGCACTCCGGGATAATGCAAAAAATGGCCAAATACCAAATAAATCAATTAAAGATATTTGGGGGGTTCTTGGTTCCTTACGTGTCTAAGAAGGTCAGAGCAAAAATAAAAAGTATGTCAAAAGCCCAATTAAAGAAGAAAAAAATAAAGGTTAACCTGGCTCTTTTAGGGGGAGGAGATATTATCTTCCCTATAATTACTGCAGGAGTGGTGTTAAAAACATGGGGATTAGGGCCAGCACTACTTGTCACTGCAGGAGCCACACTTGGGCTAACCTACCTATTTTTTAATGCAAAGAAAAAGAAGTTTTATCCAGCAATGCCGTTTATAACGTCGGGGATGTTTATAGCAATGCTCATTAGCTATCTACTTTTTTAAGAAGTTGTTATATGTAGTTACTAGTAAAAGGTAACATGTGGAAACATTTATAAAGGGTTAGAAATGCCTATATACAATGGTATTCAGAACACTAAAGATAAGACCAGTGCGAAAAACTAATGATGGGGACCTGGAAACAGAAACCGAAGCCCTTAAGACAATTGTATCTGAG
>JAHIVR010000134.1 GCA_018816625.1 Nanobdellota archaeon
CTTTGGGGAATAATCAGATAAAATATTCATCAATAAATTCTATCCTCAATACATCGGATATTAATTATCTTAAGACTATTAGAATTCTTAAAAGAGTTTATAAGAGTAGTGTTATAAGTGGTGAAGATCCAGATGTTGCGGTAGGGTTAGTTGAAAGTTCTCAGTGGTTTATGGATAATTTAAATGTCAGTGCTTCAGGATTATCAAAACCAGGATTCAAAGCAATTTTGTCCTCATATCACGAGACAACTGCACATGAAATTGGACATAGATATGGGTTATGCGACGAAAGAGATAGTGATATATGGGATTCGCAAGATAAATTTTTAATATTTTCGGGAAAATGTCCTAATGGCGATTTGGATGATGATGGCGATTTGGATGATGAATGTATCCCTTATGGATGTCCAGCATCTTCCTTAAAACTCTTATCTGGCGAAGAAGACAACGAAACATTGAAAAATTTAATGGGAAAACCAAACAACCTTCGTTGGATCGCCAAGGATTCATATAGCCACCTATTAGAAGAATTCTCAACAACCTCAAAATCAAGATCTGGTCCAGAATCCTCAAGAATTCTTATAAGTGGATATTATGATAACTCAACAGGTGATGTAACTTTTGATACATTTTACAAACTAGAAGAAGGATATGTCGATGATCAAGATTCATTTTCTGGAGGAGATTATGCAATAGAAATATTTGATAATCTAGGAGCCCCATTAACTAATATTAGTTTTAATCTATCATTCTATCTGGTCTATGATGATGGGAATATGACTCCAATTAATGTGACACCATTTACATTTGTTTTGCCCTCAGATGTAAATCTTTCAAGAATTACTTTTAGTAACTCTACAGACACAATAGGGGAAGTAAATAAAACCCCAAACACACCAACCCTACAAATAACTTCCAACTTATCAGGTCAAATCTATACTGGGGAAACAATAAATCTAACATGGATATCAACCGACGCAGATTCAGATCCCACAGTCTATGCAATCCTATTCAGCGATGATAACGGGGGCAACTATACAACATTAGAAATAGACTACAATGAAACATCCCTAACCCTAAATGCCCTAGACCTTCCTTACTGCAACGAATGTAAGTTTAAAATTCTTGCAACTGATGGTATTAATACAAATACCTCTGCTTCGGGGACATTTTCTATTATTCCAGAAGTAATACAAAATTTTTCAATGCTGAACTCCTCAAATAAAATCGGAATATTTGAATTTATAATTTTAGACAGCTATCTCACACCAAGTTATTTTCCATTTAACTTTAACTTTGGCGATACAAATGGCTTCACAAATTCTTTAACTTACGAGCTTAATGATTCCGAAGACCTCTTTGTAATAATAGAACACAACTACACTCCAGGCGGAACTTACAACGTCACAGCAAACGTCACCGTCGGATATGCAAACGACATTAGAACTTTGGAGGCAACAATCTCATGAAAATAAAAATATTAATAATAATCCTAGCACTACTAATCCTTTTTCCACTTATAGAAGCAGAAGTTGGAAAAAACTATGAAACAAATTGCGAAAATGGAATTTGTACAACAAACCTTTATTCATATCAAAAATATTATCAAGACGACGGAAAGTGGAAAGAAATTAATGAGAACTTCAAAACAGAAAATTGCGAAGATGGTTTTGATTTTTGCGTCGACGGAAATCTTTATCAATTTAATTCAAATGAAAATCTTTCAAACCAAAAAATAACCTATAAAGATTCCATCTTAAGTTTCGGATTAAACAAATTATATGATTTGACTGTCGATAAACCGATAGCAACAATAAGTGGAAATGTTTTAAATTACTCTGGAATCTACGATGGAATAGATTTAATTTATACTTATCTTCCAAACAAATTGAAAGAAGAAATTGTAATAAATGATCCGAAGATATTTTCAAACGTCGACGAGGATGTTGAAATAACATTTGATTTAGATAGCCACGGTGGAAGTATTAGAAATGAAAATGACCGTGTTAGCGTCGGCGATACATTTATTCGTAATTTAGTTGCTTACGATAGTGGAGTTAGCTCGGTGAGCATTCCGTTGTCTTTAGTTGAAAATGAGTTGAAGTTAAAAATTCCAATTGATTGGCTAAAAGATGAAA
>JAHIVR010000135.1 GCA_018816625.1 Nanobdellota archaeon
ACATATCAAGAGATACAAAAATCTCCAAATTACAAATCTGGTTTTGCGCTAAGATTCCCGAGACTCACAAATATGAGACCCGACAAATCTCCAAAAGAAATAACAACACTTGAAGAAGTAAAAAAGGATTATGAAAATCAAAAGAGAAACTTCAAGTATGGTTAAACTTATAAATTTCCTCTCCCTTTATAAAATATGCAAAAGGTGATATTATTTCTAGCAATACTTGCTTTATTTCCACTTACTAGTGCCGCAATACAAGGATGCACACAATCATGGAATTGTACAGATTGGTCCCCGTGTCTTGCACAAAACCAGATAAGAATATGTGTAGACACAAATACCTGTGAAAACGAAACAGGTAGGCCCATAGAAGAACAAAATTGTGGGGCCATATGTGAACCAGACTGGAACTGCACCGCCTGGAACCCAATAGAATGCCCAGACAATGAAACGCTCACAAGAGATTGTGTAGATCTTAACAACTGCGAAACCATACGTGGAAAACCACCAGAGATAGAAACCTGCACTAAAACAACAAGTTTTGCTTGGATTGTTACAATAATAGTAATAATTTTAGTAATACTCATCCTAGGGAATATTGCACTAATAAGAGAGAAAATACTAGGAAAAGTATCCTCAACCCCAAAGAAAGAAGAACCACAACCAGCAAAACCAAAGGAATCGGAAGACCCGTTCTGGCCCTCGTGAGCTTTATAAAGCTTTATAAAGACCCTTTTCTCTAAATTATTGTAAAATGGCCTCAAATTACAAAATACAGAATATAGTTGCCACAACTTCTTTAGAGAAACCAGTTCCTTTAACAAAACTTGCAAGAACACAACCAAATACAGAATACAACCCTGAAACCTTTCCGGGTTTAGTTCTAAGAATAAAAGAACCAAAATCAGCCGTCTTGGTTTTCTCTTCTGGAAATCTTGTATGCACCGGTACAAAATCAATAGCCCAGGTTAAACAGATCATACAAGCAGTTATAAAGCAACTAAAGAAGATAAATGTCAATATAACAGTAACCCCAAAAATAACAGTACAAAACATAGTTGCCTCAGGTTCAATTGACCTAAAACTCAACCTTAATTTTCTTGCACTAGAAATGGAAAATACAGAATACGAACCAGAACAATTTCCTGGCTTAGTATACAAACTAGTAAAGCCCACAGCAACCTTCTTATTGTTCTCAAACGGAAAGCTTGTTTGCACAGGAACAAAAAACAAACAACAACTTGAAGACTCTATGGGCCAGCTCCTTAAGAACGTTAAAACTGCATTGAAAAATTATAAGAATTAAGATGAAAAAAAGGATGAATATGCTAAAGAAAACCTACGATATTTTCACCGAAGACCATGTTGCTTATCTAGGATTCATAGCAAATCTAGGATTAATAGTTCTAGCCTATATCTTGACCTGGGCAATAGCAGGTTTTTTAAATATTCAAGAATCACAGATTAAATCTTTACACATATTCTTTGGATCATATCTCATTCTCTTTTTCATCCATTATAAAGCAATTATAGGAAAAAACTCAAAATTTAATTCAGGATTTATTCTCTCTGTAATAATAGTAATTATATTAATAATTATCAAATATATTCTGTTCTTAGCATAAATAACCTTCACCACTCTCTCCAAATAACTATTTTCTTATAAACTACCCAATAGTCTATATAAATCTATAAAAAGAACCCATAATTCTCAAAAATATGGCAGATGACACTCTAGCAGAGCCTAGACCTAAAAAAGAAGATTTATTAATTGAGGCAAAAAAGTTCTTTGATGCATACAAAAAAGAACTAGGGGACTCTTTAAGAAAAGGGAATAATGTTATTTATCTTGATTTTATGAAACTAACAGAGTTTTCAAACCTCCTTTCAAATGAGTTAACAATAAATCCTGAAGAAACACTGGGGTTAATTGAGCTAGCCATAGAAGAATCGGGACTTGTTTCAAAAGTAAGGGTGCGCCTCTACAACCTCTCAAAAGGCCAAGACATAAAAGTAAGAAACATACGTTCAAGAAACCTTGATGAGATGATAGTCATTGAGGGAATAATAAGACAGGCTTCGGATGTTAGACCGCAAGTAATTAATGCAAAATTCGAATGCCCAAGCTGTGGAACAATAATAGGTGTACTGCAAATAGAAAAAAAATTTAGAGAACCCTCCCGTTGCTCTTGTGGAAGGAGAGGAAGTTTCAAACTACTAAGCAAGGAAATGGTTGACACTCAAAGACTTGTCGTTGAAGAAGCCCCAGAATCTCTTTCAGGAGGGGAACAACCAAAAAGAATTAATGTTTTTGTTAAAGAAGACCTTGTAGAACCAAAAATGGAAGAAAAAACAACTCCGGGTTCTAGAATAAAAGTAATAGGAATACTAAAAGAAGTGCCCGTACCCTTACAATCAGGGGGATTATCAACACGTTTTGAACTAGCAATAGAAGCAAATAACATAATTCCCTTGGAAGAAACATTTGAGGAGCTGGATATTTCGGAAGAGGATGAGAGACAAATACTAGAATTATCTGCAGACCCAAAAATATTTGACAAATTAGCAAAAAGCATAACTCCAAGTATATGGGGATATGAAGAAATAAAACGTTCACTTGTTCTACAATTATTTGCCGGAGTAAGAAAAATACATGCGGATGGACAAAAATCTAGAGGAGATATACACATCCTCTTAATAGGAGATCCTGGAGTTGCCAAATCCGTTACTCTTGACTTCATGGCAAAAATATCTCCAAAAGGACGTTATGTTGTTGGGAAATCTGCATCTGGAGCCGGGCTAACGGCCACTGTTGTAAGGGATGAATACCTACGTGGATGGAGCCTTGAAGCAGGAGCGATGGTCCTGTCAAATAAAGGCCTAGTCTGTATCGATGAGTTAGAGAAGATGGATCCAAATGATAGGTCTGCAATGCACGAAGCAATGGAACAACAATGCATGCTACCAAATTTTAAATTAATGCTCTCGAATGGAGAATATGTAAAGATTGGAGAATTTGTAGATAGTTTAATGGAAAAAAATAAAGACAAAATCTACAAAGGAAAAGATTGTGAGATACTTCAAGTCAATAATGTTAAATTATTATCTACTGACTTTAATTCTCATTTTAAAACAAATACAGTAAGGGTAAGCAGACATATAGCTCCAAAAACTTTTGTAAATATAAAGCTAGCAAATGGCAGAGAAATAACAGTAACTCCAGAACATCCTTGCTGGGTTGTTAAAAATGGAGAAATTACTACAATTCCGGCTGAAAAGCTAAACTCTGGAGAATTTTTTCCTATCCCATCTGAAATAAAAATAGAATCTAAAAAATATCTAGAAAAAAATAATTTTTTATGCAAGATTTTAGGATATCACTTAAGTGACGGCTCATATGAGTTAAATA
>JAHIVR010000136.1 GCA_018816625.1 Nanobdellota archaeon
CTGTTTGGAGCGGTAATGTTCTTTTTTGTAATTTTCTTTACAGTAATACAACAAAACATAAGGGATAAGAATGACGAAAAAGAGATAATTGTTTTACAGAATCTTGCGCTGAATGTTCAGGATGAAATAGGATTTGCAGCCGAGTCTTCTAATGGCTATTCAAGAACATTTTATGTAGAGAAAAATATTTTAGGGAAAGATTATTACATAAATGTTACCGGAGATTTACTTTATGTTGGTTTGGGGGACTTGCTTGTTTCATATGGCATTCCCTATGTGGAGGGGGTCATACAAAAAGGGGATAATACAATAAGAAAAGATAATGGTGCAATCTATCTTAACTAAAAAGAGAGCGCAAGCCTGGGGGCTAGATGTAACTGTAGCAATTGTTATTTTTTTTGCCGGGATAGTTGTCCTTTATATTTATGCTATTAATTATTCTTCTGGGCAGGGAGATGATTTGGATGATTTATTTTATGAAGGAAATCTGGCCTCAGAATTGATATTAAGCGATAGTAGTTTGGGAATACTCAGCGATGGAAAAGTCAATCAGACTAAACTTGAGGCTTTTGATGCTAATTATATTAATAGAAGAACTGATTTTGGAATTTCTAGAAATTTTTATTTTACTCTGGATAACGGAGTTAATTATGGGAGGGTTAATACTACTGGAGTGGATAATTTTATACAGGTGACAAGAATTACTATTTATAATAATAAACCAACAAAATTCCAGCTTTTTGTTTATAGTTAAGATGATAAAAAAAATAAAGAGAGATAAAAAGGGATATTTTTTTAGTTTAGACGCGTTTATTGCCTTAGTAATTATTTTAGGAATTGTACTTTTAATAAAACCTCCCGTAAAACAAAACGTGTATGAGACTCATGTTCATGAAGATTTAATGGACGTTCTTTCTTCCCTTAGTTTTGAAGAGATGAATAATTCGTATGCAGAGGGATTAAGAAACAATCCGGCAATAGGGGTAGAAACCAACAAGAGTGTATTGGAATATATCGGGGAATTGTTCGCTCTTGGTTATATTGATGAGCCTTCTGATTTAGTTGATTCTTTTATGAATGATTTAAATTTGAAACAAAACATTGGAATATATTATGATGATGCTTTTTTGGGTGGTAAGGTAATAACTCCTGAAGCAGATGCAGAGACCCTTTCAACAACAAGGCAGGTTCTGGGAGGGATAAGAAGAAACAATAGCGAATTTGTGCTCACTGGCTACTCTGCTAGAGCGTTTTTGTCCTATGAGAACAAGGTAGATTATTTCTACTTTGGGGGGTATGTTGGAGATGGAAATATTACGGCACTAATAGATGGAGATGTAATAGGTGCAAACATAGAGGGAGATTTCTCTGGAGACTTTGATGTTTATGTTAATGGAATTGCTTCAGGAAGCCACACCCCAACACCAGGAACCCCCTATAGCTTTAGTTTATCTAGTTACTTGGGGAATTTTATAACTGGAGAAAATTATATTGATTTTAGAGCTCCTAGCGGAAATTTATTTATTGCTGGGGGGTACATAAGGGTGGTTTATGATAGTTCTGAGGTCCCAATGCTCAATGGAAAACACAGGTTCCCGGGAATTGAGGGGTTGATTAATATTTATGATGGGTTCTATGTCCCTGGAGATTTAAATAGTTTGAATATAACTCTCCATTATAATAGTAGTTATAATATTTTCCTTATAATAGGAAATAAGTCAATTTATTTTGGAAATAGCAGTGGTGCGGAAACTACAATAAATATTCCGGATTCCACGCTCTCAAGCCTTTTGGATTATTCTTCTATGAGTGGAAATACTGTTCCTGTAAGATTTGGTATTGCAAATGCTTCTTATGTTCAAAATGTTAGTATTGATGCAGATGTATTCTCTGTTACGGATTTAAGTGGAAGTATGTGTGATTGTTCCCAATCCGGATGGTTTTGTACTTATGATGAAAATAGATGTGGGTCTCATTGGTCTTGTAGTTCTGGAGTGTGTACCGGGGGAATAAACGAAGCTAGAGACGCGAATGATGCTTTTATCGATGCTGTCCTTAACACCTCTGCTAATTTTAGTAATAGGGTTGGTCTTGTTGGATATGAAAGTGTTATTAATGCCGTAGATACCCATGATCTTTCTGATGATAATGTTTCTTTAAAGAATACTGTTGCTGGATGGAGAGCTGTTGGAGGAACCTGTATATGTTGTGGGATTA
>JAHIVR010000137.1 GCA_018816625.1 Nanobdellota archaeon
AGAGCTTTCTTCCAACATCTTATTGGCTTTTTTAAAATCATCAATAATATTCTGTTTTTTGGTTATTTCAGCTTCAGCTTCTTCAAGGTCTGACATCAATCTGGAGTTTTCTTCACCAAGATTTCTCAGCAAGTCATAAACTGGCTTTTTCCTTGCTTTGGCAAACTTCAAGCCATCTTCTGTATGCAATAGTTCTGATGCTTCATACACCATTATATTTTCTATATATCCCCCTTCTTTGTCAAGATTAAGGGGTATCTTTCCACTAATCGAATCTGTAGCCAAAGCACCAACAGACTGGAATATATCTTTCAATCTAGAGCTTTCCAAAACTATGTTTCTGTTTTCATCTAACACTGAAAAGTTCCAATGACCGTTTTTGCTTACAGAAAAACCAAAATCTCCAAACTTTGCAATCTTCGCACTTCTATCAAATGAATACAAAAATAAGTTATCTCTAAACTTTTTATTAGTAAGATAATTCTTAAAAAAAGAACTTAATGAAAAGAACTGAGGCATATCTTTTTTTTCCAAGATATTCTTTTCTTCATTTAAAAATAATTTTACCTTTTCTTCAGTGTTCTCGTCTTTTTCCCTTTCTCTCCTTACACCCTCATCTTTTTGGTATTTTCCAATCATGCCCTTAAGTTTAGCGTTATCATTAGCTAATGCCCTTATTTCATGGTGCTTTCTAACAGATTCAGGGTCAATATCTATGTGCTTGACCTCAACCTGTTTCTTGCCAAATAAAAAATCCAGCAAATCATTAGTTAATTTTTTTAATTTAATTATTATCACCTAGATTTACCATCATTGTATCTTCTGTTGGCTGTCCACGATTCTTATTTAGATAATTGAGTAGGAGATATAATCCAATTAAACCACCAACAACAATCAATGCTATCTGCACCCAGCTTAATCCTCCAACTTTCCATGACCAATCTTCTCCTTTTATAGATAAAACATAGTTCCCTTTTTCCTCTGGAGTAAATAACACCTGTGAGCTTGTTGTTGCATGTAATGTATTCCATGTTTCATTTTTTTCACTGTAAGATAATGTCCAATATATTGGTCTATTCAACTCTATCACTACTTCTTTTCCTTTGCTTATTTTTTTCGGAACCTCAGTAAGAAACCTTAGTTGTTCTTTTACTTCTACATTTTTTTCAGTTGTTTCATAACCAGATTTTTCTGCTTTAAGCTTATGAATACCTAAGACTGTTGGGGTGTATGTTGTATCAATAACAGTATCTTCCCAATATAATGTAACATTAGTTGGATTGGTTGTTATTGTAATTGGAAAATTAATCTCAACATCAGTTGGATAAATAGAAACACTTATTGGCTGGCTTGATATAGAGCAAGTATAATCTATTGAATTATAATTTGGGCTTGTTGCTGATAACAAATAATTCCTTCCTTTTTCAACATTAAATGAGTTTTCTGATAGCCTAACACCATCTCTGTATATATCATAACTAGCTATAATATTTTCGCTGGTGTTATCCCTAACTTGCACAACTAACTTATCATTATCTTTAAGACCCTCACAATTGTCTATCTTTCCATTGGGTCCAAATAAAACAAACTTCATTGCAGTTCCATAAACTAAAGGATTAGCACTGACCCTTACATCCCAACTCTCTGTTGGTCCAACTGGATTTCCCATCAATAGATAAGAAACTTTTAACTTAGTCTCTCCTAGCTGTAAAGGCTGAAACTTCCATTTAAATTGGTTTGTCTCTTCATCACTGACAACACTTATGCCCTTAAAAAAATCTAAATCAGGGTTTACTCTAATATTTATATTTGGGTCCACCACATTTGAACATACTAACTCATATGTATTATTGACAACAAGATTTGTAGATGGCAATGAACAACTTGGAAATGTAGTTATTGTTGAAGTGTTCCCTACATAAGCAGAAGGTTTTGAGCCTGTGACTGTAATTTGGTATTTTAATACTTTATTTATTGATGAATCTGATTTTTTATCAACAGCGTTTATATTTATGGAGCTGGTATATGTCTGCAAAGCTAACTCAGAAACATCATATTCTATTGTAAAACTGAATGTTGCCCCCTTATCATATTCACCAACAGGTATTATTCCACTTAATCTTATTGGCTGATAACCGCTTTCCATC
>JAHIVR010000138.1 GCA_018816625.1 Nanobdellota archaeon
AAAGGTTATTAATAAAAAAATATCAGCGAGGAGTTGCTCAAAGTTATTCAGAGGATTATAGGTTAACAGAATTAAATTTTGAGGACGGCGATTCCTCTCCAAACTTAAAAGTTTGGGTATCCTCGCCGTGGATGTAATGAAACTCAAAAAATGTTCTTCTTGCAAAACCTATACTCAAAAAGCCACCTGTCCAAATTGCAAAGAAAAAACAAAAGATGCACACCACAAGTACCTTAAACTAAAGTCTGCTGAGCAATCTCTTTCTTAACTATTTCCATATCTTGTTCCCATAAAGGCAACCACTCTCTTCTATATATTATGGCCGCGGGATGAAATAAAGGGATTAGTTTTATTTTCATTCCCATAAACTCTATCTCCCTAACTTTTCCATGAACAGAAGAAATTCCAGGTTGCTTAACCATTAAATCAACATCCCCATTAGCTAAAAAAAACTTTGTAGCATAATTTCCTAAAGAACAAATCACCTTAGGTTTAATGATCTTAATCTGTTTAACTAACCAAGGGGTATGGGCCTTTATCTCCCCAGGCAAAGGATCCCTATTATCCGGGGGCCTATACTTCAAGATATTGGCAATATAGACGTCATTTAAGCTCAAACCAACCTTGGAGAGCAACTCATCTAAATTCTTTCCTGCCTTTCCAACAAATGGAATTCCTTGCTCATCCTCATTCCTTCCTGCCGCCTCACCAACAAAAAGTATTTTGGCATTAGGATTGCCTTTTCCAAAAACCAAATTTTTAGCAGTTTCTTTTAAAGGTAAGCTTTTATCTTCTGCAGCCTCTTTCTCAACCATCTCTAATTCAATTTTATTGTCCATTTTTTAAAATCAAGTTTCTAGATTCAATAATCCTCTTAGACCACCCCACAGAGCCTCTTCTTTCAAAAACCCTTATTTTGGCCTTATCCATCCACCTATACAAAGTAGAAAGACTTATTCCAAGTTGATTTGCAATCTCCCTAGGAATTAATTTATCACTATATAAAGAGTTTTCTATTAATTTTAGCATATCTTCACCAAGCTTAGATTCCAGCTCATGCCACTTTCTTCCAAGTTTTTTAATTTTTTCCTCTTCCTCAAAAAATAGGTTTGCCTTAGCAACCCTCTCATACTTTCTTCTCAAACGTAAATCCTCAGCATTCAAAGAGCCATACAAGAATTCTATTATTTTATTGGCATTATAAGAATAAAATTCTAACTGATATGTGAATACAATCTTTCCTTTTTTGGTAATTGCTCTTCTTTTTCTAAGATTAAATCTATCAATATCTAACGTCTTCTTTAAAAGATCAACCAACACTTTCATAAAATTATAACTTCCATTAGAAAAACCCACACAAATTTCCTTCCCCCCATTTTTACGAACTCTTGTAATTATCCAACCATCGCCATCCAAAAAACCCCTCATAAAATGCCTAAGATAAACTAAAGGAACATCTGGAAAAATCAAAATTTTTTTCTTATTTGGTACAATACCTAATTCCTTTATATCCTTTAATATATCCACATGAGAAATCCTTAATCTATAAGACCCGGGTCTTTTTAGGATGGGATAATTTGACAACATGGCCCCATTGAATGAATGAAGTAGTTCAAGATTAGATACAAACTTGTTTGATAAATCCCAAGACAAAGTTTTTTCATGAACATTTCCATCTGCACAAGTAAATCCCAAGATATATGCCATTTGGGAACTCCATTTTCTAAAGAAATTTTTATTAACTTTATAAATTCGCCTTCCGGAATTATGATTTCCCATCCTCATTTCTTCCAGGTAAAATCAGTTTATAAGACTATATCAACACTAAAAAGTAATTAATCCTCCCCCACAAAAAGAATATCTGCATTCTCATTACCTTTTCCCACAACAATATTCTTACAATTTTTATAAGTCTCTGTACTCTTTACTAGCTCCACCGGATCCATAAGATAACATCAAAAACAGATTTTATAAACTTAATCTACTAATTATTTAAATGTCAGGAATAATTAAATTCAAACACTATTTTTTAAATTTAATTTTAATATGGGCAGCAATTGCGATATACAAATCAACATCCTACTATCTTACCTTCTTAAGATCAGAAACACAAACCATCTTACTCTATCTTGCAATAGCCTACACAATCTTAGGATTTTTATTCTATCTTTTAACTCCAGAAAACAAAATAAAGAAAAGTAAAGGAGTTATTATTTTTTATGCTATAGCCAGAATTTCTGAAGGAACCATCAAATATTTCAAATCAAAAAAAACTCCAGATAAAAAACCTTTTCCAAAATTAGAAAAACAAGAAAAAACAGCCCTATTATTTGTCTTTGTCAAATTCTTTTTCCTGCCCATCATGTTAAATTTTTTCCTAAATAATTATTTTGCTTTAAAATCAAATGTTCACACTTTAACAGATTTATCGACGCTGTTTACAATACAAGGATTTAATTTTATACTCTTCCCTTTTTTACTTGCCTCAATATTCTTCATTGACACACTCTGGTTTGCGTTTGGTTACGCTTTTGAGGCAACACTCCTAAAAAACACAATTCGTTCCGTTGAACCAACTTTCATTGGATGGTTTGTAGCACTAATATGCTACCCCCCTTTTAACGGAACACTTACAAAATACATAAACTGGTACGCAAACGATTATGTTCTCTTCTTTAATGATACCATTACCTTTATTGCAAGAATAATTGTAATCCTCCTTTTATCTATATACGTCAGCGCAACACTAGCCCTAGGAGCAAAATCATCTAATCTAACCAACAGGGGAATTGTTACAAGAGGACCTTATTCGATAATAAGGCATCCGGCCTATATTTCAAAGAACCTGGCCTGGTGGATAACAGTTATTCCAGTAATTTCCTGGCCAGCAATTCTTAGTGCTGGAGTGTGGTCTTTCATATACCACATGAGAACAATAACAGAAG
>JAHIVR010000139.1 GCA_018816625.1 Nanobdellota archaeon
CCCAGGCATGTTTTCAAAAAAGTCAAAAAACTTGTTCTTGAACGCCAAGCCAACACCGACGACAACCACCATCACCGAAAAATTTTCACATAATTAAAGTTTGCTATTCATACTGTGGCAATAAAATAACGATGATTTCCTTTATCCAAAATTTCAACAGATTTGAAAAATTCTTTCAAGATAGAGATAATCCTCTCAGAAGCAAAGATGGTTGTTTCGTGAGTATCTATAGCTAACTCATTTGAGGAAAGATCAATAAAAATAAAATGGTGAAACAATTTAACCCCTTCCCTTAAATCTATTTGTGTTATGTAAACATTAGGCTCGATCTCAACAGAATAAACATGTTTATCTGTTTGCAATAATCTCTCTGGATTATTGACTTCGATTATTAATTTTCCACCTGTATTTAAATTATTTTTACAGGAGGAAATGTTTTTCTTGAGTTCTATTTCATTTTTGTTGTACATCAATGTATTGAAAAGCGAAAGAATGACATCAACTTTTTTATCTAAAGAAAAAGATCTCATATCAATTTTTTTACAATTAATTCCTTTTTCTTTTGCAATGCTTAACATCTCTAAAGAAACATCTGAACAAATAACTTCAAAATAATTGTCAAGGAGAACTTTAGCAAAATTGCCTGTCCCACTACCTAACTCCAACACAGATTTCTTCTCTTTCAAATAAGGTAAAATTGTGCCTACCTCCTTTTCATAATCTTTTCCAATCTTCTCCATAAATTTATCATAAAATTTGGCTTTGTTTTTGTAAAGACTCATATCCCCCTCCTGTATGTTCAATGAAAGATTCCAATGAATAAATGTCTTTCCCCCCACCACTAAATTTTCTTAAGGGGCAACCAAAGCCTGTTTCATTATGTTTCCTCAGAACATTAAAAAGGTCATCTTTCTCGCTTTCATTAATTACATCATCACTATAAGAAAGAACGCCTTCTGATTCAGTTAAACCTAATCCTGCAATAAATGGGCAAGGTAAAAACAAATCACCAAAAGTTAATGCGGCTATCCTTCTTCCGGCACTACACATTGTTTTAACCTCTTCGCCATTTAAGTATTCTTCTAAAGCAAAATCAGGCAAAGTCATCTTTATTCCTTCACGATATTTCTTTTTGTGGAGCATTACGAATACATCAAAATATTCTTGAGGGGAAAGAGCAATATTTCTCTCTTGAGTTGAACCGATTGGCATTGCATTACTAAAATTTAACAGAACATCCTTGGCATGGCAGTATTTTACGGCATCCAAAACACCAGAGAGATTTAACTTATTTAAAGTCATCTTCAGATAATAATAAACGCCCTGCTCAGTAAGATTTTTCATTGCATCCTCGACTCTTCTAAAAACACCTTCTCCCCTTATTGAATCATGAACTTCTCCCACACCATCAAAACTTATCTGAACAGCATTTGGAGAAGCGCGAGCAATTCTTTCTGCAACTTTTTTAGTAATTAAATATCCACTTGTAAGTATCGCTGTGTCTAAACCATAACTTCTAGAGTGCCCAACAATTTCATGAATATTTTTGTTTGTTAGCGGTTCTCCCCCTGTTAAAAGAAGGATTTTAATTCCATTTCTAGCAAAGACATCTACTCTTCTAAGACTCTCCTTTAGACTTAAAATAACCCTAGAACTATTAGCCCCTCTTCCTTGATAACAATGTTTGCAAGATAAAGGACACTTATCAGTGATTTCCCAATACAACGTATCTAACGCCATCTTACAATCTAATTCTGAGTGACACAATCTATTCCATCTAAACTTCTCAAGGCATATTGACCAGAGACAGTAGTGCATTCTTCTGTTCTTCTTCTACCACTCCCACCAGAATAATTACATGGTATTGTAGAACACTCTCTGATGCCTCCTCCAAGAGAGTAAGGTGGGGCAAATGCCATCTCAGATAATAAAATCTCTTTGATGCTAAATTCTCCCATAAAAATTTAACACTGCCATGTATATAAACTTTTCGAGGCAATATTCCAAAACACAAATCTTAAATAACTCAAAAAGCTCTAATTAGTATGTCACTTTATCATCTAGGAGGTGATAAGTCAGGCGTAGAGGATGTTTCTTTAGATACTCTTAACCAATTCGGAAATGCTCGACGGAATTTGCTAAAAGGACTTGGGGCAACCTTGGTTTTGACAGCTCTACCAATATCTTTATTTGCAGAGGGAAGAAATTTAGAAGATTATTTACTAACACAGAATGAAATGAACAAGTATGGAATTAGGTTAGCAGATAATAACGGAGAGCCTAATCCTTATGAAGTTCCTGATTATATTGTTCAAAGGTTAAGTCAAATCGAACCAGGATTTAAAGGAGCAACAAAAATAGTAGCTGCGTGGTACCAAACTCAGGATGAAAGTGCATTAAAAAAAGTTGACATTGTTTTTAATCTGAATGAATTTTTACTTAATGTCGATATTAAAGATCTTGTTTCTAAAAGAGCAAAAATTGGGGACCAAAATGTTCCAACATACACACTCACAGAAAAGGCAAAAATCATAGACATAGTCGTCTCTAATTGTAAATCTCAAAGAAAAGCAATAAAAGCCCTTGAACTTTTGTCAACATATTTTAAGAATAGGGGGATTCAAGAATTTGTAGATGAAAGAAATAATGAAATAAAAATTGAAGATTTTAATAGAAAATTAAGAGAAATTAAAACATCTCCTCGATCCCTCTCCATTAAAGAGAGAGAAATTTTAAAATTCGCTGAGGCTAAATTA
>JAHIVR010000140.1 GCA_018816625.1 Nanobdellota archaeon
TAAAAGATTTGTAAATAACCAAATCCTCTAAGGTCTCTGTGTTAACAGCAACAGCAGTAACCCCATATAATCCTCCTTTATAGTGCTCATATCTTCCTAACTTTACTTCATTCATTTTAAATTTAAATCGTTGAGATTAATAATTGCCCTGTCAAAGTCCATCCTAGGGCAAGCGGTATTTATCCATGAATCTATTGTAAAATTTTCAAATTCCTTTATGTCTATATTGTTTCCTATAAATAGGTAGGTTTTCTTATTTAGTTTCTTCTTCAACTCTAAAGAACGTTTTATTCTTTCTTGCCCTGGTTTTGTTGTTATTAGTATACCGACTTTGTCTGCGTGCAAGAATTTAAGGTAAGAGGTTTTGTGTTTGGTCTCAAGCTCTTGTACATCTTTATCGGACACTTTTTCTAGTTCCTCATGTTTAAGAACAAACACGGGTAGTTTTGTTTCAAAGGCCAGCGATACGGCATGAAATTTACCAGATCCTATTAATAGAATGGCGTCTGTGTCTTGAAACCTTGGTTGAGAGCATCCCAACACCTGCATGAAAGCTGTGATTTTGTGGTTTTCAGAGAGTATCTTTCTTATCTCAAGCGCAATATCCTGAAATTGAATAGAAAAAACAAGGGCAATATTTTTTGGAAGTTTGTTTGAGAGTGACAGAATCTTTGTCTTGTTTACCTTTGCTCTTGACTTTGCTGGAATAAACATCTTTTCCATAGAAATCAATAAATAAAAGGGTTTAAAAATCTAATCCTCGCCCTTTTCTAACTTTTCAAGCTCTTCTTGTTCCTTGGCTATCCTTTTTTTTGCCTCTGCAATTTTATCTTCGTTCTTAATCTTTTTTATCTCTTTTTGGGCTTCTTCTATTTTCCTTTCGGCTTGTTCTATTGCCTGCCTGTAATCATCTGTTTTTTCTGACTTCTCGTCCCTTAGTTCACTTAATTTTCTTACTTTTATTTCTTTGGGAGCAGATATCTTCTTTCTCATACTCATTGATCCGAAAAAGACTATTGCCAATAATACCCCTATCCCTATAACATAGTAAAGTGTTTTCCCAGCAAAAAAACCAACATCGTCCGAAGTTGCTAGCCCTGTTATTCCTGGTCCTTGTTCTTCAACCTCTTCAATTACCTCTACTTCCTCAATAGTCTCATTAACTATAGTGTCGTTTACCTCGGTATCATTAACTGTTGTCCCATTTATCTCTGAATCTTGGTCTGCAGGATAGAAGAATTCGAAACCTTCTGGAGCCGCTTCAAAAGAGAGTGTTCCTCCGGCAGTGTTGCCCGTGAATTTCTCGTAGTGAAATTTAGAATCCCCTTGTTTAATATAAACAGTCATGTCAAAATATGACTGGCTACTTGAAAAACTAAAAGTTGCATCTCCATAATTATTTGCATCCAGGTTTATGTGCTCTATAACTTCAAGACTTCCCAACTCCAAAATGTTGACGTTAATATTCCCGAATGGGACGGTTTTTATTTTTATTTCGGTAGTAGCTGCAGAAAGCAATGGAGCTAACAACAAAATAAATGTGACAATCACCACACTCTTTTTCATAACTAAATGATAGTTTGATAATTTATAAAGTTTTTTACAAAACAGAACAACTATCTAATGTGGAAAAAAGGCCTTTTAGAATTAATCGAATCTTTTCTTCTCTTCTTTTTGAGAGACTACTTCCTTATGAATTTTTGCAAAGGAAGGGGTTACTATGACTATATTCTCTCCAAATCCAGCGATGTTCCCTTCTAGTGCATCTGCCGTTTTCTTTATCTTTGAAACCGCTCTCTTCAATTCAATTGAATCTTTTTGCCTTAATATCTTAATATCTACTATTGCAATTGTGTATCCTTCTCTTAAGGCATTGAGAATCTCATTTACGTCCTCATATTGTTTTAACATAAATAGTTTTACAAGGACTTTGTTGTCTTTTTCCTCTTGATCCAAGTCAATCTCAAGGTATTCATCGCTTAAAGATTCGGAATCTCCATTCCCTGAAAAAGCTTTTCTTAATTTATTGAAAACCATAGTTAAAAGATATAGTAGAGATTTATAAAGATTTCGTAGTTTTTGGATATATTTACTTCTTTTTGTGTTGTTTTAGAACCTGGTCACGTATTTTCTCGAGTTGCTCTGTTGTGGAAGCTTCTTGTTTTTCAAGAGACTTGAGCCTTAGATCAAGTAGTTTCTGTTTATTTTCAAGCTCTTCCTCAACCCTCTTTTTGTCGGTCTTTATCATTAATTGACCAACAATTTTGAAAACTTCTTCGCCTGCTCCTTTTATTTCTTTAAAAGCCGATTGGGTTTCAGAAAGCTCCATCTGAAAAGCTTGTTTTTGTAACAGGATGTTTTGCAAGCTCTGTTCTAAAAACTGCATTTCTTGTATTTTATTTTCGTCTACCATATTAAAAAGTTAATACCTTATCAGATTCTTTAATCAAATTATATAAATCTTTCATTGTGGATAAAGGACAGGTGTTTGTGCTCTTCATTTCTCTTGACTTCATACAAGTCCCACATGCATAAATCTCTCCACCAGCTTCAACATATTTAGTTACTTGTTCTTTAACATTAAATTTTGGATCTTCTATTTCTGATTCTACTCCTCTTCCAAGCAAAAATATTTTTACTTTGTCTCTCTGTTCTAAAGCAAAAATTCCTAACCTATAAGCATTCCAAACTGTTTCAGGATCTATCTGGCTGATAATTATTCCTAATTGCATTTTATTCTGCCTTTATTTTCTTAACCTTGGTCCTTGGTTTAAAAAAAATCTTGCTCCCACAATAAGGACAGACAAATCTTTTTTCAAGGTTTGCACCAGAAATTTTCTTTCCACATTTAAAACACTTATAAGTTACTGCTGCCATTTTAATAAAAATTTAAAGGGGCCCTATTTAATTTTTCCATTTGTATTTTATAGAACTTAGAAATTGAGCCGTTATAATTAGTATTAATATAATTTGTAAATCCAATACCGGCTATAGTCAAATGAACTGCTAA
>JAHIVR010000141.1 GCA_018816625.1 Nanobdellota archaeon
AACCATTTATTAAGAAGTGCATATCCTGCTATGAGAAAAACCGCAGAAACTATTTTACAAAATGAGAGAGCTTATGAGGTTGAAGATTGGTGCATGCCAATTAAAGAAATATTGGAGTTGATTCCTGGAAATAAATAAGATGTTAAGTTGTTATGATTTAGGACATGTATTTGAAGAAAATGGGTTGACTTTTTTTGCTGGTGTGCCTGATTCTACTTTTAAAAATTGGATGAAATTTTTAGCTGATGGACATGGTTTAACAAATGTTATTGCATCAAACGAATGTGAAGCCACAGCAATTGTTTCTGGTTATCACCTAGCTACAGAAAAACTAGGAGTAGTTTATATGCAAAACTCTGGTTTAGGGAAAATTGTCAACCCCCACACTTCTTTATTATCTAAAGAGGTTTATTCTATTCCGGCAATTTATATGATTGGTTGGAGAGGGGAACCTGGAAAAACTGATGAACCTCAGCACAAGATGATTGGAAGAATAATGATTCCTTTACTTGACACATTAGAAATCCCTTATCAAGTCCTTCCAGATAAGATTGAAGGAGCTTCAGAAGTAATTAGAAAGGCAAAAGAACAAGCAGAGAAAAATAAATCTCCTTCTGTGATTATAATAAAGAAAGGAACATTAAAGGAATATATCTCAAAAAATGTAATAAAAACAAATTATGAAATGTCAAGAGATGATGCAATTAAAACAATTGTTGATAGATTAGATGAAAAAGAAATAATTGTTTCTACAACAGGAAAAACATCACGAGAATTATTTGAATATAGAGAAAAATTAGGACAAAGACATGGTAAAGATTTTTTAACTGTGGGGAGTATGGGTTGTGCATCTTCGATTGCATTGGGAATTGCTCTGCAAAAACCTAACAAACCTATTTATATTTTTGATGGAGATGGGGCAGCGATAATGCAAATGGGAACCTTTGCAACAATTGGCTCAAAAAAACCTAAAAATTTACAACATATTTTATTTGATAATCAAACTTATGATTCTACAGGAGGACAACCAACTGTTTCTTCAACTGTAAACTTTGCGCAAATTGCTCTTGCTTGTGGATATAATTTTTCTCAAACTGCAAAAACAAAAAAAGAACTAATTTATTCTATGGAAGAAATGAAAAAGAATACTGGTCCCAATCTCCTTATTGTTAAAGTTAATAAAGGGGCAAGAAAAGATTTAGGAAGACCTACAACAACCCCAATTGAAAATAAAGAGGAATTCATAAAAGAATTATATAGATAAAATGAAACAATTTAAAACACTTTTAATCCAGGCAAATTCTACACTTGACACCTTAATCCCACCAAACTTAGCAATAATGTCTGCTTTTTTAAAACAGGCAGGGATTCAAGTAAAATTATTTGACACAACTTTTTATAAAACCAGAGAAAAAACAGGGGACGACGCAAGAGTAAATACTTTGCAAGTTAAAGAAACAAATTTTGAAGATTTAGGGATCAAATTATATGAAACCGATATGTATGCTGATTTTATGAAACTTGTCAAAGAGTACAATCCAAATCTAATTGGATTGTCAGCAGTTTCATTAACATATCCTTTAGGAATTAATTTTCTTAAACGATTAAGAGAAGAAGGAAATCTTACTCCAACAATTGTTGGAGGAATACACTCAACTATTGCCCCAAAGAGTGTTTTGGAGGAAAAATGTGTTGATTACATTTGTCGTGGGGAAGGGGAAAGATCTTTAGTAGAATTATGCACTGCTTTACGAGATAATAAAGACACAACAAATATCAAAAATATTTGGGCAAAAAAAGATGAAAAAATATTCCAAAATCCTATGAGAGAACCGATAGACATAAACACCCTTCCATTTCAGGATTGGGGCATTTTTGATAAAAGAAGGATCTACAAACCAATGGGGGGAGAAATCAGGCGAGTTGGTTCATTTGAATTAGATAGAGGGTGTCCTTATTCTTGTAGTTATTGTAGTAATAATTTTTGGAACAAAATGTATAAAGGAAAAAATTACCGACAAAAAGATGTTAAAAAATTCATTGAAGAAGTCAAGCACATGAAAGAAAAATATGATCTTGAATATGTTTATCTCGCATCAGAAACATTCTTGGCATCAAAAGAGGAAAGATTCAAGGAATTTGTAAGTTTATGGGGGGAAGAAATTAAACTTCCTTTTTGGTGTCAAACAAGACCAGAAACAGTAACAGAAGAAAGAATAAAGATGCTTAAGGATTTGGGAATGCACTCTCTTGGAATAGGTCTTGAAAGTGGTTCTCCAGAAGTTAGAAAAATCTTGAATAGAAAAATGACTAATAAACAAATAGAATATGCTTTTGAAACATGTAAAAAATTAAATGTAAGGGTTGGAGTAAATAACATTGTAGGAATTCCTGGAGAAACAAGAGAACAAATATTTGAAACAATAGAACTTAACAGAAAAATAGGGGCGAAAAACATAATGACTCATATTTTCAATGCTTATCAAGGAACACCCCTTTATGAGGAGTGTGTTCAAAAAGGTTATTTATCTGGAAAACAATTAGGAGGAGATTATAGGCAGGATTATTCATTAAACCAACCTAATATGAAAAAAGAAGAGGTCTTGGGTCTACAAAGGACTTTTGCACTATATGTAAAAATGCCAAAAAAAAGATGGCCAGAAATAAAAAGAGCTGAGAAATTTGATAATAATGGGAATGCAACTTTTCAAAAATTAAAAAAAGAATATACAAAAGACTTTTTAAATTAAAATGAAACAACAAGAATATTTTGGGATAGGGGCAATACAAAACTTAGAAGAAATACTTGATAAAGAAAAATCCAATAATATCTTTTTGGTTACTGGAAAAGAATCTTTTGAATTATGTGGAGCAAAAAAAGTTTTTGACAAATTTTCACAAAA
>JAHIVR010000211.1 GCA_018816625.1 Nanobdellota archaeon
TCATCATTCAAATAAGCATTCGAAGCGCAACCCTCCCCCCCAATACCAGTACCACCGCCAGCACTAGGACTGGTTTGCTCAGGATAATGTATTGTGAAAAAAGAAGTAAGATTAACAGTCCCATTATACAAACCATCAAAAGGAACAACCCTCAACTGATACGAAGCACTTTCAGGCAAAGAAGAAATATCCCAAACAAAAGAATTACCAGACGTAACATTCAAAGTAACCCAATCACTCAAATAATACTCAACATAATAAGACAGATTAACAATTGAAGACTGACTAGTCCAGTTAAGAACAGCCCAATCACCACTAAAAACAGTCCCACTAACTGGACTAGTAGTATTCAAAGGACCGCAATCCCCTGCAGCAGGCGTCAAAATACTATCATAAAAATTACCCTCACCGCCAACACATAATGAATAAGTTTCATAAAACAACGGAGGATACTCATAAAAATGATTATCCCAAATGTTAGTTACGTACCCCGAACCATTAGTAGAGCCAAAAATCTCAGAATTATAAAAAGTAGTTCTCCCATCAAACCCTATAACATTGCCCGATACGTTCATACTATTACTCCCAACAGAAATATCCACTGGAAAAGAAGACTGATTGTTGAACAACAAATATCTGATGTACGGCGGGTCCGTGCCTCCAGCAACAACAGTAAGCCCCGCAACAGGAGTAATAGAATAGTCTGCATTACCATTCGCAACATAATAATTAGGAACATCCAAATAACACGTACCTCCATAAGCAGTAGCAACATCAGCACAACTCATACCTGGAGGATTCACAACATAAATTGTTGACATAGAAATCCCCGCACCCGGAAGATCCGCAAGCCACAAATCAAAATTATTAACACCATCAGCCAAAGCACTAACATCAGTATCATCACCAGTTATAGGAATTATAGTAACAAAATCAGAAGACAACATCAACGGACTTCCACCATCAAAATCATCCCCCCCATAACTCTTCGAACTCAAACTCTTCAAGAAATAATTAATTGACGAAGCGTTCCCGCAACCAAACAAAGTATTATTCTTAATCTCACCATAAGCATCACTTACACCCCCCACCTCCATCCTAATACATTCCTGAGAACAATTAGAAATATTATTTCTCAAAATAGACTGACCATTCATTGTTCCAAGAAAAATACCCTTAAGAGAACAATTATATATGACAGTGTCCCGTATAATCATAGAAGAAGCTTCCACATCCAGACAAGTTGTTGCATTATATATTACCGAATTCGAGAGATTATTCGAAGTTGAAGAAAATAATATCCCCGCATTATTGCCTGCTTGAAGGATCAGATTATTAAAATTATTATCAGACCCTGCTATGCGAAGCGAGGTGGAAGCGGCAGAATTCGTAATAGTAACATCATCATACACACCATCATCTGCATTGTCCAGCATAACGCAATCTGTCGTTGAAGTCGCACAATTAATAGTGAGATTGCTAATCTCCGGGCTTGAACTAAGAATATATAATCCGCGTACCGACCCAACATCAACACAACTAATATTAGTAAAATACTGATTTCCAGAAAGACTACTAAGAAACATACAACTCCCACCTATTCCAGTGAAATTAGTCAGAGTTATGTTTTCAAAACTCGGATTGAAATCAAAAGAGAATTGCCTTTCATAATTACTCACCACCACATTACTGATATTTATGTTGCTTGCTTCACTAGCACTATATAATCCATAACCAGTCCCGGGAGTGTAAGCATCCAACTCCGTATTGGCAAAATCAATAGTGATATTACTAGCAGCAAACCTCACAGCACAATCAGAATCACCAATAGTGTACGTTCCACCAGACAAAGTCTCAGAATAATTCCCCTGCCTCAAAACACAACAAGACTCAGTCCCATCCAAATCATCCAAGCAATCCTGCAAAGTAGTGTAATTCCCGCCAGTATCATTCACATAATAACTCGTAAAATGCTCAACACTAAACTTATAATACCCATCCACCTCTTCAATCTTATTAAAACAAGAAGTTGTAACATTAAGAAGCTGAGACTCAACCTTCATCTTATTAATGCATAATGGATCAGATTTTTTATCACAAACCTCAGTTATGTTAGTCACATACGCAGTTGTGTTCTTGCAATATGCCTTCGCAGGCTTGAAAACAGAATCCCCATCCTCCTTAACCATCAACCTCGGACCAGCAAAAATCCCCACCTTTTTCTCAACAGGAACATAAATAGTAGCATTCTTAATAAGAACATCAGAAGTTGCAGTAATCACCCCCGAATCATAAACCATATCAACCTCAGAATCAGAATACACCTCCATCTTAGCATTCCCATAACCCTTAATCTTCTTAATAACCTCATCCTCACTCGCACCAGCACAAACAAAACTACCCAAAACAATAACCAGAATCAAACCAACAAAAATCTTATTTCCTTTCATTCTTCCTCTTAGGCTTGCTCAGCACAGGCCACAACACCAAAGTACTAACAGACAACACCACAGCCAATAAGAAAATCCTCGGGAACCACGACGTATACCACAAGCAATTCGGCGCCTCATACTCTCCAACACAAAATGCATAATCCAGATTAAACTCGACCTTGCCACAATCCTCTGCGCAATTAAACTTCGTCTCACCCACATCAGGCTGGCAAACACCATCACCACACCTAGGCACACTAACATTCGTAGGCAAAACAATAGTCAGAGGCGGACCGCCACCTCCACCAGCACCGCCCGCAATCGCGCCACCATCAGGAGCCTGATCACTCATTATGAAAATAAAAAAAGGCCTCTGATCAGGAACCAAACTAGCACGATTACCGAAATCATCAACAACACAACTAACATCCAAATCCCCCCA
>JAHIVR010000142.1 GCA_018816625.1 Nanobdellota archaeon
TATTTAAACGAAATTTTATTATTACTAAAAGATTTCAACATAATACTTACAGAATAATATATTGTCAAAATGACAATTATTTAAACTGTAATGCAAAATCATTATATACCTTTTTAATGATTTTTTAAATATATGAGGTGAAGTGAAAACAATCATTTTGACACCAAATAAGAAAAGGTCAGAAGATTATAGTTTTCATCATCATAAATATAAAAAATGAGGTGAAAAAATATGGCCAGAATGAAATTTGGAACATGGAAAAATACTCATAAGCAGACGATTACTTGTGCAATTGGTGCAGCTGTAGGAGCTATAACACCACCATTGATTAGAAAATTTTTACCAGGGCAAACCCTAGCTGGAACAATACCAGCACCATGGTGTAATAATGATGTATTTTATCCAATTGTTTTAGGAACAGGCGGAATAATTGCATCAATGTTTATAAAGAAAACATCATTGCAAAGTGCTCTAATTGGTTTCGGTATTGTAAACTTATTATGCGGTATCCTAAGAGGAGCATTACCTGAATACGGTTTCTTGCCCTCTGCTTCAACAAGAGGAGCCGGATTAAGATTAGCAACAGCAGCTCCAAGACTCCGTGCTGCAATGGCAAACGCAACACCAACTGGAATACCAGTGGCAAAAGTGCTATCATAGGCGGGTAGCACATGAAAACGCCAGTTAGTAATAAAACACTTGTTTACGGTGCAGGTGCAGGAGTAGGAATAGTACAAGTAGCACTATCAACAAAATGGGGGCAATTCCCAGTTGGAGGAGTTCAACCGCCATGGGGCAACTGGTCAGCAATTGGTAATATAGTAATAGGAGCAATAGTATTAGGCGTCACTGGATATACTAAATGGTTTACTAAACATACAGACTGGAAAAACTTCCTCCAAATGTATGGAATATCAGTTTTGATAGGAGGAATAGTAAGCGGGACACAACTCGCAAATGGTACATCAGCTGGATATAGAGCTTCAATGCCTGTACTTGGAGGAGCAAATGGATATTTCTCTTCAACATATTATCCAGGCTTCAAAGGAACTTTCTATGATAGACCAGAAACAAGAGCTAGAGGATTCGGCTCAGATGTAACAAGAAACCCAATGGCAGCAATACCTACAACTATACCGTATAATGTAATAAATTATTAAAAAAAATAAAATCTTTTTTTCTTTTTTTTTATTGCTTTCTTGTAAGTTTTGTACCGCACATAGGGCAAGTAATATTATAACAAGGAAAACCAGCAGAATGTGGAGTAATATATCCACAAGCTGGGCAAATGCATTCACCGGCTGGACCAAGACCATATCTAGTTGGCATATTTATCCTCCAAAAATTTTCTCTCCATCTTTTGAATAAAGCAACATTAATTCAGAGAGAACTACATTTATTTCACGGCCATTTGTTCTACATTTATTAGTAAATTTCACATAAAGACTTTTTTCAATTGGTGTAGGCCGTGCCATTTTTTGTTGCATCAAAGACAAATAAATAAAAAGCAACTATTTAAATATTGTCATAATGACATTAATCTTCATAATAATATTTTTGCTCTTTTCCTTTTCCCTTTGAAATATAATATCCCACCAGTAAACCAATAACGGCACCACCAGCTACAGCTCCATCCATATACCAGCCAGGTTGATTTTCAGTGGGTTTATAAATAAGAAATCTCCATATAATAAAACCGGCGACAGCACCAATTGCTCCGCCAATAATAGCACCAAGTATTTTATTCATATTTCACTTCACCTATTTTACACATCAAAATCAAAGTATAAATATTTTAAGGTTAAGCAAGTATCTTTTGTTCAAAACTATCAAGGTATTCATTTGTAGCTCTACGGATAAAAGAAGAATAACTATCAAATTTTTTCATTTCAATAAGCTTATCTATTCTCTTGATTGTATCATCATCAAGTCTTGTATATACCACCTTCTTTGTCATCAACTAAATAATCTTTGTCAAGTATTTAATATTTTTTGTAATATGTGCATTGACGCATCTATTTATAGTGTTAGTATTATCTCTAGATTAAAGAAATATTAAATGAGGTGAAGTGAGAAATGGTCGTTTTAGGAATACAAAATGCTACCTTTGCGGAAACAGCACTTACCGGAGAGGAGCAATCGCTGTGGACTATCCAGTATAACGAATTGTTTTATCCTCCTTGGAGCTATGAACGAAGGTTTATAGATTCACGTAAAAGTGTAGTAGAGGCGGGGATAAGAGCAGCTAAGAATGCGCTCGATGAAAGAAAATTTGGTGGATTGAACTGTGCAGATAGCGAAATTGGAATAACTCCAATTAGGCCAGGACAAGTTGGTCTAGTCAACGGAGCAACACCAGAAGCTAATAATGTATGGAAATGGAAACATGACTGTATAAAAGAAGCACAAGGTGTTGGTTTTGAAAACTGGATACATAGCCCTGCTGCACCAACAACAGCGTTTGCAACGCCAGAAGAAGCATTTTACATACCACTCTATATCGTTGAAGAAAATTGTAGCCCAAGAATACAGACAGTAAAACTTGACATCGGAAGAGCAAATATTCTCTATTATGATGTCTGCGCATGCAGAATGAGAGATTATCAATCTGGAACAAACCTTATACCATTACCAACAACATTTTGGGCTCCAGAGATGGACGTATTAGTTGCACTTGGATTTAAAATGAATGGAACAACCGAACCAAGACTTGGCGGATTTTGTGTTGCTCTGGGTTCATTCCTGGATTCAACCGAATATCATGCAAGTGGGAACAGTGTTCTTGGCGAAAATAACGCTTCTACTTAAATTGGAGGCTAGATAAAAATGCCATGGCCAATTAAATCAGACAAAACAACTGCTTTTTCTGAAGAAGAAGTATGTATAGTCAGTAAAGCAGCACCATGTGCGATATGGGCAGGAACTAAAATATTATATTCTGGTCTATGGGCAAGTGGAGATAATATTACAGGAGCAAGCGGATACAACTTTTTAAGTGGAGACACAGATATATCACCAATTAATAATTCAGGATGGGGAAGAATAAGAGTCCCTGAACTAAATCAACTGCATAAATTGTTGGTATTTCCACATGACCCGCAAATCAATGCAAGAACAGATTATACAACCTTAACATTAGGCACCACAAGCGGACTTCCATCAGGACATGGTGGATGCAGTGGAAAGATTGCATTAGTAAAATATATGGACGTAGGTGCTGCACTAAGCGGTGTACTAGGCGGAACATCCTATTGTTTTGGCTCCGGAATATATACTTCTGGTCTTGTAAACATAGTAGCATTTGGTAGTCAATTCTAAAATTGAGA
>JAHIVR010000018.1 GCA_018816625.1 Nanobdellota archaeon
AATAACTAACATAGTTCCTGGATATGAAGGATTGCCAGAAGATACCTCCAGTATTGTGAGAGCAGTTGGTCAAAAACTTAATATATCTGAACGTGAAGTCTATAAAAAACTTGAAGAAATGGAGAATGATAAGTCAGCAGATAAAATGTTGCCTGATGAAGTTAAAATATTGCAAGATCTTAATGCAAAAAAGTATTTAGATTTTATGGGTAAATCAGTAGCGCTAAAATTTATGGGTATTCCAGAAAATGTTTACAAAGATCTCATGACTGCAAAAAAAGTTCTTAAAATTGAAACAACCAGAGAATTCTTAAATCTTATAAATCTATTGAAGAATCCTAGTACAGCTGAAACATTAGAAGGAAAGCAACAGGAAGTATTTAAACAATATGCTGTTGGAAATTACCTAAAGTCAATTGGTCAAGGTCAAGAGGTTCCAAAAGAATATACTGGTCTTCCACCAGATATTGAGAGAATCATTTCCAAGCTATCTAGGGATATGGGTATACCGAAAACCGATGTGTATAATAAAATAAAATATTTACGCAATGAAGAGACTCTTATGAGTCTAACAGCTTTAGAAAAACAGATTTTATCAAAAAATAAAGCCGGATTATACTTAAGATATATGCGCAAACAAGTTGCCCCAGGTTTTTCTGGAGATAATATTGTTGAACTTGATCCAATAAAATTATTAAGAAATATAGCAAGCGAATTAAATATTTCAGCAGATAAGGCTTTGTATCTTATAGAACAGTTAGGATCATATGCAAAAGAAAAGCGTCTTTCGAAATTGGAAAAACAAGTGCTCGCCAAATATGAAGCGGGGAAATGGTTACTTGCTGAAAAAAAGGGTGTTGTTCCTGGGTATGTTGGTGTTGATAAGGATAAAGAAATAGATATGATAAAAATGATGGCAACCCTTAGAGATAAATTAGGACTTGAAGATAAGGGAATTCTAGAAATTTTAAACAATCTTGATAGTAAAGAATATGTAAGTAAGTTGCAGCCAAGGACAGTGCGAATATTAAAAGACGCAAATGCTGGAATGTATTTAAGGCTTCAGGCTAAAAAACCCGTTGCTGGTTTTGGAGAAATCATAGATCCAGAAAAACCAGAAAGATCATATAAAAATGTTATTCCACTGGGAAGTTTTTATCATAAAGATGTTGGATGGTATTAATTTAATATTTTTTAAAAAAATACTTCTTGAAAAATAAAAACTTGACAATATTTAAGGTTCAAGACTACCATTTTAGAAAAACTTAGTATTAAACATACTTGGAGAAATAAATATGCTAAAAAATCAATTTCCAGTTCCGACAATTTATGAAACAAATAGATCAGTATATCCTTTTCCAATACCACAAACAGAACTATATCCAGAACATAATTGGCCAAAATCCTTATGCGTGCATGCTCCCGAATGTGAAATTCCGGATGATTATTCCGAAGAAGATTTGACAAAAATAAGAGATTGTTTACATGCATATAAAGAAGGATGTCCAATATATATAACTCAATTTGCAGAACATGAGGAATTTGGTGAATGTAAAAGGATACCCATTTTTGAAATTGGACAAGCGGAGTCAAAATCTTATACAGAAAAAGATCTTGACAAAATTATAGAGAATTTTGATAAACTTAAAGATACCCACAGACCACCAATGATTGTACTCGGTCATGGAGAAAATCAGGAGATGTTAAAGAAAAGTGGTCTTCCCTCTGCTGGATGGGTATATAAAATTTTTCGTGAAGGCAAACAGCTGTTTGCTGATTTTATGGATGTACCAAAGAAGGTTGTAGCTCTTTTAAAAAATAAAGCTTACAGATTTCCTTCTGTAGAAATATACCGAAATTTTATGTTTGATGAAAAGAATTTTGGTCCAGTATTGAGAAGGGTTGCTCTTCTTGGTGCTGACATACCTAGAATTAAATCGTTAGATGACATTCTGGCAAGGTATGAAGAAAGTAGTGATGCTGGCGTTTTTACTTTGCCAGTTAGGGGTTCAAAGGATGAAGGTGAAACTTTATGGTTAGGAGGAAAACCAATGGACAAAATTACTGTCCCGATTAAATCTTTTTCTGGTGTTTTCACCGCTGGGGAAGAGTTGTTAAAGGGTGATGCGATTATAGGCACTTTTGAAGAAATTACAGAAGATTCATTAGTAATCCTTGCAGATCCTGAGGCAATTTTTGAATCAGATGAAGAGATCAACGGAAAAGACTCAAAGGCAAAGGCGACTGTTGGGAAGTTTGAGGAAAAGGGAATCGAGATGAAGATTCCTATTAGTGATATCAAGGGAACATTCAAGGAAGACGAGGATGTTTTTGGAGATGATCCTGATTTCTTCGCAAAAGTCAAAAAGGTCGAACCTGAGATGTTAGTTGTTTATATTGTTGGTAACAAGAAATTTAAGGTCGGCGAAATGATAACTGGTAAAAATAGTAAAGCAATGGCGAG
>JAHIVR010000143.1 GCA_018816625.1 Nanobdellota archaeon
AAAGCTTACTTTTAAGGAATTTAACCTTTTAAGTATGCACAAAGAAACTAAAGGTTATCTTGACTATGAGAAAGGCGGCTTAAGTGAAGAAGGGACTATAATACTTAATTCAATAAATATGTATTTGGAAACTATATAAACACCTCTAAAGAGGAGTAGCTGAATAGGGTTTTAAAGTAGTTGTTTAGTTACTCCTTTAATTTTATTAAAAAGGTTAAAATGAAAATAGAAGCTATGAATATTTTAAAGCTATGGAATACTAAAAAAGATAGTTGGAACACTAAAGAGGATTTAGAGAAAGTAGGGGCTATTTTAACAGATGACTTTAAAATTAAAGAAATAACGAACTTAAAAAGAATAGGAACATATACCTTTACATTAAAAGGAATATCTAAAGGAAGGGGATTTAAAGGATATTAAAAAAATAAAAGAAGGAGAATTAAAAGAAAATGGAAAAAGAATTTATTGAAAAAGTAACAGAAAGAATAACTTTAAACTTATTCAGAGTTGGTTGTGATAAAGATAATTTTAGAATATTACAGGCAATTCCTAATGATGTTAAAACTTTAATGAAAGAATTTAATTTAACAAAAATGCCTATGAATAAAAGGATAAATGAATTGGAGAAAGTTGGTTTATTAAAAAGGGAGAGATGGAAAGGTAGTGTAGAACCAACAGAATTAACTACAAAGTTTTTAGACCTTATCAAAGATATAAAGGAGAAAATAAAAGAGGAATTGCCTAATTTAATATAGCAAAAAAGATGAATAAACAAAGAAGGGGGTAATTAAAATGGAAATAAAAGAGAAAATTGAAAAGAAAATAAAAGATAAGGAATTACAATTAAGTTGGCTTGAGAAATCCAATAAGAAATTGAAGAAACAGGATGAAAAAAACTTAAAGAGGAACTTAAAGGTATGTGGGATGTAACTTATAATGTCAAAGTGAAGAAAGTCAAAAAGCATTAATTGAGGTTAAAAATGGTTAAAGCAGAAGATGAAGATTTAAATTATAGTGCAAAATTAAGATGCACAGATGACGGAACAAGAGAATTACTTTATTATGAGATAGATATTTTAAAAAAATGTAAAGATTTTGAAGAGGGTGATTAAAATGAGGGAAGAAGGAGGGGTTTTGTATGAAATTGATGAGGAATAAATTAAGCTTAAAGGAAACTCCAAAAGAGTTTATTTCGGATTTGGGGCTTTATGCCTTTTTTCACGGGGGTAGTTTCTTCTGGGGCTTAAAAGGTAATTAATGTTTATATATGCAGAAGTCAGCATTTTAAAATAAGGATAAATAAAATAAATGGAAGGTGTAAATATGATATGCCCTTATTGTAATTGGCGTTGTCCTGATGGACACATTAAAGAGTTAGAGAAACACGAAAAGGAAAAGCATAAACTAAAAAAATAAATAAGGAGGTAATCAAAGATGGTAAAAAATAACCTTAACAGGATAGACTTGATTATAGAGGGCTTCTGCAAGAAAGAGATAACTGCCGAGCAGATGGCTAATTTAATAAATAAGTATGGGGTGGAATAATGAATAAAAAAGAATATGCAAAGGAATTCGAGCGAACTTTACTTTTAGCAAAAGCAAGAGCATATTCAAAAGTGTCTTTAGAAAGACCTTTAAATGAATTTGAGTTTAGAGAGTTCAAAGACACTATGGATAAGTTAAAAGAATAGAAGGAGGTAAAGAAATGGAAAAACAAAAAAAACCTTATGGTTTTCATATAGTAATTGAAGGACACGATGAAGAGCAGATGAGAGCTTTATTTGAGGAAATACAGAACAAATATAGTTTTTATGATAATTGTGTCTTTGAAGAAATAGAGAAAGAAGATACAATAATAGATGATGACAGAAGGGAAGAAACAGGTCATTTGATAACTAAAGGAAAAAAGAAATATTTGTCTATTAAGTTATTTAACAAAAAAGAAAAAGCATTAATCGGAGGTAAAGAATGAACCCAGAACCATTGAAAAATAAAAAAAGATTTATGGAGTTTAGTTTTGATAAGAGGGGAAAATCAATACCAAGAGGAAATGCTTATTTTATAGATATAGATTTGAAATTAGCAGTTGAATGGCTGAAAGAGAAAGTAGATATATTATTTGAGAATGAATTTACTGAAGAAGATTTTAAAGATTTAATTGATAAGGCTTTTGAGGATGTAACTAAACAAAGGAAGGAGGATTAAAAGAAAATGGAAATATTAATTATTATTGACTTTATATTATTGGTGTTAGTTATAGGTCTAACAGATTATTTATTATTTTATAAATATAGCAGATGTCCATATTGTAATAAACATACATCAGAATGGTTTAGTTATATACCTGCAACTATTATTGAATTGATTCTGTTTGTTGGGGGGATGTTACTTGGGGTAATATATTTTTGAAGAGAATTAATTGAACTAAATTGTGTAATGACCAAAATATTGTTTTAAAGAGAGAAAAGTGAGGTTAAAAAAATGTATTGGATATTAAGGGTTGAAACATACGGAAAAAAACCTTTTTGGCTTAAATTATCCAAGCTGGTCAGGAGGAAGGGGGGCTACATACCACTTTTCATTTCTGTGGGTTGCTTTAAAGGGTTGAAGTATTTGTTGAAATAATGGAGGTTTAAAATGTCAGAAGAATCAGCAGAGTTTGACCAAGAGTTAAAAAAGGATTGGGAAGAAAGAAGAGAAAAGTTTGAAGAATAAAGTGGTATACACTTCATTGGACACTGGACAGATAGACATAAGGTTTATATAGTAGTATAAATTAATAAGTTTCATAGTCAAGGCAAGAAATTGCTGAGATAAGACGTAAGTACTATTGAGTCCATGATGTACTCTTGTCGTGAGTCGCTCTTTTTATAGGAGTCTTCGTGTTGCTCACCATAAGCAAGGATAGAGGCGAGATAATGACCAAAACGGATTATTCCATCCGTAAATCATAAAAGTCTTATAAAGACCATAGTTCCATAGTACTTTCCTATGGTTTATTTTGATTGAAGGAGGAAGGACTTATAAAAGGACTTCTTAACTTACAAACCAAGAAGTCTCCTTCCAAAGCATAGCTTTGGTGGGAGATGAATTGGTATAACCAAAACATTTATATATAACCTATGATACACTAATTACTATGAAGAAAAAATACAAGTTTGATAAAGGGAAACATTCAGTATATACACTAAACTATCATCTTATCCAATGTATAAAATATAGGCAAAAAGTCCTGACAAATGAGAAAATAGTAAATGAGTTAAAAGAAAGGACTAAAAAAATAGCAGAAAAGTTTGGAATAACAATAATCAATCAGGAATGTGATGCAGACCATACTCATATATTACTCAAGACACAACCACAGACAAATATGGTCAAGTTCATAAATGCTTGGAAAGGAGCAACATCAAATGCCATAAGGAATAGGTTTCCAGAAATAAAAAAGAATCTATGGAAAGATGTTTTTTGGTCTCCATCATATTGCCTTATCACAACAGGTCAGGTAACTCTTGACCAACTCAAAAAATATGTAGAAAGTCAGGGAAAATGCAAATAAGCCATAAATTCAGATTGTATCCAAACAAACAGCAAGAAGAAAATCTGTTTGAAACCCTAAACTTATGCAGACAAACCTATAATAATCTTCTTGCAGAATTTAGTGAATGGGACAACATAAGCAAGTATGAATTGCAGTCAATAATCCCTAACCTAAAGATATGTGATTCAAGACTAAAAAAAGTATATTCCAAGGCATTGCAGTATGAGAATTACAGGTTGTTTTCTAACCTTATATCCCTATCAAAGCGAAAAAAGAATGGCTACAAAGTAGGCAGGTTAAGGTTCAAGGGCAAGGGATGGTTCAAGACCTTTACTTACAATCAGTCAGGTTTTGCTCTAATCAACACTGGGAAAAGGCTTCAAACACTCCATTTGTCCAAAATAGGGGACATAAAGATTAGATGCCATAGGAACATCAAGGGAACTATAAAACAGGTCACAGTGAAGCATATGCAGTCTGGCAAGTGGTTTGCTTCTATTACAGAAGAAAGAAAAGAAGAAATAAAACAACAGCCAATAAACAAAGTTGTTGGAATTGATTTAGGACTTACAGACACAGTTTGGGATAGCGATAACAACAAAGTAACTAATCCAAGACACTTAAAGAAAAAAGCAGAGAAATTGGCTCATTTGCAGAGAATGATGAGCAAGAAAAAGAAAGGAAGCAGTAATAGAAACAAGTGGAGAATAATGTTAGCAAGACAATATGAGAAATTAGTAAACTCAAGGGAGGATTTCCTACATAAACTGTCAAGATATTATGTGGATAATTATGATGCTATTG
>JAHIVR010000144.1 GCA_018816625.1 Nanobdellota archaeon
ATAGATGAAGCTATATCTAATTTAAAAGAGGCAACAGAATTATTTATAGAAGAGTTTCATATTAAAAATAGGACCCATCCATTTTTGACCACATTTGAGGTGGCTTCAGTTGTCCGTGCTTAAAAAGATTTCTGGAAAGGATTGTATAAAAATTTTATGTAACAAATTTGGTTTTAAAATTGTAAGGCAGAGGGGAAGTCATGTTGTTCTTAAAAAAAATAGCTCCTGAAGGTGAAATTGGAACAGTTGTGCCAAATCACAAAGAACTTAAGTTGGGAACATTAAAGGCTATTCTTGAATTAGCTAAACTAAGAGAAGAAGATTTTGCCGATTATCAATAAAACTTTAATGACTGGCTGAAATAAATGCTAAATATATTTTGTTATTTATTATAATCTTCTTTTAAAAGTCCATAATATAAAGTATCTTTTATTTTTCCATCTGCTTTACAAATCACTGACTTTCTTAAATAACCTTCTTTTTTAAAACCAAATTTTTCCAACAAATTTATTGAAGAATCATTTCCAGGATAAACTTCTGCATATAATCTTCTTAACTTGAGAACATTAAAGGCAAAGTCTAATATAATTTTAAGAGCCTCACTTCCATATCCATTTCTCCAATATTTTTCTCCTACCCAATACATAACTCCTCCAGTTTTTTGCTCTAAGTCTATTTTTACTAAGCCTATTCCTCCGATTAGTTCTTTGGACTTTTTTAATTCTATTGCTAAATTATAACTTGTTCTTGGGTTTTCCAATGATCTTTTTATCATATGGTTTATTGTTTTTTCTGCATCAGACAAATCAAATGGAAAAGGATAAACAAGAAGCCATTTAGTTACATTTAAATTATTTAAAAGAGGAACTATAATTTTCTTATCTTCTTCATTAAATTCTCTTAATATTATTCTTTCACTTTTAATTTCCATTTTTAAATCCAGCAATGAGGATCTTCTCCTAAGATATCTCTATTTTGTATCAAAGCCCTCGCACGACACCCCCCACACTGATATTTTTTTGTACAATCTTTACATTTTCCTTTTAGATTCATAGTTAACATATCTTTTACAAATGAGTTCTCTTTATATTTTTTATTCATTTCTTCAATATCTAAACTAAAAACATTCATCATAGGTATATCCAATAATGCACAAGGAGTCATTGTACCATCACAATTTACGTTAAATGTAATTGCTCCGGCTCCACAACCATCAAAAACTAGTTCATTATCTTTACCAAAATCACTGTCTCCTCTTAATAAACATTTTAAGGGATCATTGGTGGTTATATTCATATTTAAAAATTTTTTTTTAATCTATAAATTTCTTCTATAAATCTCTTTTTTTCATTCATAGTCATCCATAAATCTTTTCTTTCTATGGCTTTTCCAGCAGGATGTATTGCAGAAAAACTAATTCTTTTACAACCAATCTCTTCTGCAAATTGGACCATAGATTTCATCTCCCCAATTTGGGATGCTTTTATGGTAGCTCTTATGGAAGAGATTAAATTTGGAATAGCACTTTTTGAAACTAATTTTAATGATTCTACTGCTTTCTCAAATGCTTTTGGATATTTTCTAAATTTATTATGGTCTTCTGAATTTAAGCTGTCTAAACTTATAGAGAGTTGAAATCTTTTAAAATCCAACTCTTTTATTAAGTCTAAATGCTTTTTTGTTAGTAATGAACCATTTGTGGTTAATGTAATAAATTCTCCTCCATTCTTACGGACAACTTTTAATATCTCAAAAAATTTATTATGTAATAAAGGTTCTCCTCCTGAAATGATGATCTCTTTATAATTTGGGCTAAATTGTCTTGCAAACTTAATAATTTTTGTTATTTGTTCAAGAGGCATATCTTCTTTTGGTTGATTAAATGCTCTACAATGTTCACACTTCATATTGCATTTTCCTGTTATTTCAATTTGAATCTGACCAAATTCAATTTCATAAATAACATTATCTACTTTAACTTCTAAATGAGGTTTTTCTATTTTACATTCCATTTTAGACGAGAGAAACATTTGCAATTATATTAATTAAATTTTTAATCACATATGGCACAACTTCCCTTTCCAATCCGCACTTTCACATGCTTTTCTTCAAGGTTTTCTTTTTCAGAGTTATTTTCCATAAACTTATAAGAGGGTATAATATTTATAAGCTTTATTATTTTTTGATGTATCTTATAGAATCTAAATTTATATTTTAATGACTGGCTGAAATAGAAATATTTATATAGTTGCTATAACAAATATATAACTATGGAAACAACTACAATACAATTAAAAGGAGAAACCGTTGACAGATTAAAATTTTTCAAAGA